>CAZRHL010000032.1:0-17724 GCA_964600005.1 uncultured Demequinaceae bacterium | reverse complement strand
CGGTGTACAGGTCCTCGTAGCCCATCGTGCCGAAGGTGGTGATGGTGAGGGTGACCGGCTCAGCGGCAGACGACGAACCGGCACCGCTCGAGGCGGGGCTGTCGTTCTTGTCGTCTGAACTGCTGCAGCCCGCCACCAACAGGGCGAAAGCCGTTGCACCTGCGGCGACGCCGAGGATGTTGCGGCGGCGTGAGAAGCTCACGTTCACTCCTTTGTGAGTTAGGGATAGTGAAGATTCATGAGAGCGCTCTACTCCCGTGTGAGAGCGCTCCCTCGAATCGCCATAACCGTAGGTCTGTCTCGATCACTGAGTCAATCGAAGCGACCACTTGGGAGCCGTTTCGTCACCGAATCGTTACCAACAAGATCGCTATGTCCGAAACTCGCATTTATTGACCCGGTTCGAGTGCTGCGGGCTCATTTTCGGCGCTTCTCTCATGCAAACGCTGGCATTTCTTCAAGCCCCAATTTCCGCGCTCACACGCACGTGCTCAACCGCTGCGTGTGACCGCGCCGCGACCGCGCTGGGTCCCCGCTGCGACCCTCAGCGATCGATGGTCGCCTGGCCAAGAACGCGCGTTCCGGCGTACATGACAGCGCTCTGCCCCGCCGCGACGCCCCGCATCGGCTCATCGAGCTCAACCCTCACGCTGTCGCCGTCACGCACCACTGTGGCCGCGACCGCGGCGCCGTGCGCGCGCACCTGAACCGAGCACGGCGTCGGCGTTGCTGCTGGCACATCGTCTGCGAGCCACACCGTCTTGCTCCCGCTCAAGGTGCGGACGCTGAGGAGGGTCTCGGGGCCAACCGTCACGACATTGCGCGCGGTATCGACGCTCGTCACGTATCGCGGGGCGCCATCGGCAGCGGGTCGCGGCAAGCGCAGACCCTTGCGCTGGCCCACCGTGAAGCCGTAAGCGCCAGCGTGAGCGCCGACGACCTCGCCGTTCTCATCCACGATGTCTCCCGGGCGTGTGCCGAGGGCGCGCTCGAGAAAGCCCTTCGTGTCGCCATCGGCAACAAAGCAGATGTCGTAGGAGTCAGGCTTGTTGCTCACGCCGAGCCCACGGACGGCGGCCTCCGCACGCACCTCCGCCTTGGAGCGCATCTGGCCCAGCGGGAACATCGCACGAGCAAGCTTGCCTGGTCCCATGACGGCGAGGACGTACGACTGATCCTTGTCCGGGTCGTTCGCACGGTGGAGCTCGCGCGTGCCGTCCTCACGAATGACGATCCGCGCGTAGTGGCCGGTCGCCACCGCATCGAAGCCGAGCGCCTGCGCCCGTTCAAGCAGGGTGTCGAACTTGATGTGCTCATTGCAGCGGACGCACGGATTGGGCGTACGGCCAGCCTCGTACTCGGAGATGAAGTCCGTCACCACCCGGTCATGGAACTCGTCCGAGAGGTCCCACACGTAATAGGGGATCCCAAGCTTGTCGGCGGCGCGGCGCGCGTCATTCGCATCCTCAATCGAGCAACAACCGCGCGATCCCGTACGGTACTCATCACGGTTGCGGCTGAGCGCCATGTGGACGCCCACCACCTCATGCCCGGCCTCGACCGCGCGTGCAGCAGCGACCGCGGAGTCGACTCCACCGGACAGCGCTGCGAGAACCTTCACCCATCCAGGGTAAAGGTCCTAGCCGGCACTGCGAGTCGCGCGTGCAGCACTCACCGCCGGCCCCAGCGCTTGCTCGAGCGCCTTCACGTCGGCTTCCGTCGTGCTCCAGCCGGTGGACAGACGCAGCGTCTGGGATGCGGCGGTGGCGTTGTAGCCCATCGCCTCGACGACGTGACTGGGCTCGATGACGCCCGCCGTGCACGCGGCCCCCGGAGACGCATCGATGCCCGCCAGGTCGAGAGCCGTCAGCAGCGCCTCCCCTGGCGCGCCGGGAATGATCGCGTGGACGATATGCGGCGCCGCATCGGGGCGTGACGGGCCGTGCACAATCGCGTTGGCAGCGGCGGCCGCAACGGCCCGCTCAAGGCGCTCACCCACGGCAGCGAGGCGAGCAGCCTCCGCTGAGAGGTCGCTCACCGCCTCTTCAAGGGCGACAGCGAACGCCCAGGCAGATGCCGCGTCCACCGTCCCCGAACGAAGCCGACGCTCTTGTCCCCCACCATGGGCAATGGGAGCGAGCTGCGCATCGCGCCGGGCGAGGAGCGCACCGATCCCGACGGGCCCTCCCACCTTGTGTGCACTCACTGCCGCCGACGCGAGCCCCGACCCGGCGAAGTCGAAAGGCATGTGACCGACGCCCTGAACAGCGTCGGCATGGACCGGGAAGCCGTGGCGCTGTGCGAGCTCGACGAGCTCGACGAGCGGCTGCATTGTGCCCACCTCGTTGTTCACCCACTGGAACGACGCGACCGCGACACGCCCCGCCGCCCCCGCGACAGCGTCGGCGAAATGGGCCAGATCGATTGCGCCGTGCTCATCGACACCGATCTCCACGCAATCGGCACCGTGGTGGCGGGCAAGCCATCTCGCGGGGTCAAGCGCCGCGTGGTGTTCGACAGCGCTCGTGAGGATCGCGGTGTGGCCCGGCTCCGTGTCACGCCGCGCCCAGAAAGCACCCATCACGCCGATGTTGTCGGCTTCCGTCCCGCCCGACGTCAGCACCACCTCGGTGGGATGGGCGCCCAATGCAGCCGCGATCCGCTCCCGGGCGTCTTCAACGAGTCCCCGGGCGGCGCGCCCCGAGGTATGGAGGCTCGACGGGTTTCCGACGCGTTCGGACGCGTTGAGCCATGCCTCGCGAGCGGCAGGGCGCAATGGTGACGTCGCCGCATGATCGAGGTAGTGCCGCACGTGCCCATCGTAGGCGTGCGACATTCTGGCCGAGAGTGCGCTTAAGACGCCTTGTGCTCGCGCAGCCGCTCGATCGCCTGAGGCAGCACGTCATTGAGGTCGCCCACCACGCCGAAGTCTGCGATCTCGAAGATCGGCGCCTCCGGGTCGATGTTGACAGCCACGATGGTGCCCGAGGCCTGCATGCCGCCCCGGTGGTGAACAGCGCCCGAGATGCCGCATGCGACATACAGCGCAGGGGTCACTGTTGTGCCGGTCTGACCGACCATGTGCTCGTGGCCGATCCAGCCCTCATCGGTCGCGTCACGGGAGGCACCGACGGCGCCGCCCAATATCCCGGCCAGCTCACGGACAAGGGCGTAGTCGCCGCGCGTGCCGCGACCACCCGACACCACCACCGAGGCCTCCGACAACGGCACACCGTCGGCAGGAGCCTGCGGCTCGACGGACACGATCGTCTCGCGAGACGCTGGCACCTCGACATCGACCGCGACGAGCGTGCCGGCACCCGGCGCCTCGGCGAGCACAGCCTGCGTGGTGTTGGGGCGCACGCCCACAATGGCGCGTTCTGCGTTGACGCGCGTGCGCACATTCCACGTCGCCGCGAACACGGTCTGAATGGTCTCAAGGCGACCCTCGACCCACTCAGCACCCGCAGCGTCAACGACCATGCCGGCACCTGTCGCGATGGCCAGGCGTGTCGCGATCTCCTTGTTCGTGAAGTTCGACACGATGACGAGCACCGTCGCGTCGGCCGTGGCCGCCTCGAGGGCGGCTGCCGCTGCAGCGGGAAGGCGCAACGCATCACCGACCACGGCAAAGCGCACCTCGTCAGCCCCGTACGCGGCAAGCTCCTCGACAGCCGCTGCGGGCGGCTCCTCTCCCAGCCACACCGCGACGGGGCGCCCGAGGGTGCGGGCGAGGGTCAGCGCTTCGAGTGTGGGCTGCGCAACGTGTGCGCCGCGGCGCTCGACGAGAACTGCAATGATCGCGTCGCTCATGCGAGCCCCCTTTCGATGAGGAAGTCAGCAAGGGCGCGACCGCCCTCCCCCGTGTCCGTGACGATGACGCGGTTCTCACGCGGCGGCCGCGGGCTTGCGTCCACCACAGACGTGCGTGCAGCCATCGCCCCGACGGACGCCGGGTCCACTCCAACATCAGCCAACGCGTACGTGGTCACGGGCTTGGACCGCGCGGCCATGATCAGTTTGAAGTTGGGATAGCGCGGCTTGTTCGCCTCGTCCGTCACCGCCACAAGCGCAGGCAAAGGCGCCGACACCGTCACATGCGCGTCGTCGAGATGACGCTCGATGGTTGCGGCACCGTCCGCCACCGACAGCGTCGAGGCGAGAGTGAGCTGTGGGAGGTCAAGGTACTGGGCGAGAGCGGTGGGAAGCATCGAGGTGAGACCGTCAAGCGCCGCCATGCCCGTGATGACGAGGTCGACGGGCGCGTCCTCACCGATCTTGCGAATCGCGGCCGCGAGCACCGTGGCCGTGCCAAAGACGTCGGAGCCAGCGATCGCCTCGTCGCTCACGTGAACGGCGTGGTCCACGCCCAGCTGAAGGGCCTTGCGCACGGCGGCCACAGCGTCGGGCCCACCGACGGTCACCGCGGTGATCTCACACTCGCCCTCGGGAAGCAGCTCCCGAATCTGCAGAGCAGCTTCGACCGCGTTCTCGTCCAGCTCGTTCATCGTGCCGTCGTCAGCGGTACGCGTGACGTAGCCCTCGGTGAAAGACCGGGTCGACTGCAGGTCGGGGACAAACTTGACGGTGACCACAATGCGCATGGGGCAAAGCCTATCGATTGATGAGGATGAGGCCGACGCCGGGGCGGCTGGGCGCCGACGGCACGGGCCGCGGTGGTTCAGGGACGGTTTCGCCGCGCTTCGCGCTCAGTCTCGTCGATCTCTTCGCCGAGCTCGTCGACGACGAGAAGCTTCTTGTCGTAGATGTCATTGCGGTACACGGCGCGGCCAACCATCTGTGCGGCAATGGGCTGGGTCAACATCTGGAACGTGATGATGAGGGTCGCAAACGCGAACACCGACAGTCCCGGCTGCCGAAGCACGAGCGCCGTGCACATCGCGATCACGCCAAGAACCTGGGGTTTTGCCCCCGCATGGAGGCGTTGCAGCGAATCAGGGAAGCGCAAGAGTCCGATGCCGGCCACCACCGACATCGCCCCCGCCAAGATGACGAGCGCGATCGCAGCGATCTCGCTGAACTCTTCGAAGAAGCCGACCACCGTGTCCATCACTCGTCCTCTTCCCTGGGCAAGAAGCGCGCCACACTCACTGACCCCACCATCGCGAACAGCGCGAGAGCGAGCAGCACCGGCATCAGCACCGTTGAGCGCTGCACGACCATCCACACGCCAAGCCAGCTCATCAGCGTGGCCGTGAGCACGTCTGCGGCGACGACGCGGTCAAGAGTCGTGGGACCCCGCACGATGCGGATGATCGACGCGATGGCAGCGAAGCCGAGGAAGACCCCGGTCACGATGAGCACAATGTTCACGGCTTCACCTTCTTCGCAGTCCGGCGCTCCTCCGCGGCAAGCCGTTTCATGTCCCTTGCCGATCCGATCGCACGGATCGCCCGCGCCTCGATTGCGAGCGCCTCCGCGCGAGCCTTGTCGACATCGGCCATCGAGCGCACCGAGAAGACGTGGAGGAACAGGTCGCGGGCTTCGCGGTCGACGTCGATGACGACGGTGCCGGGGATCAAGGTCGACGCCTCCGCGGTCGCGGTGAGGATCAAGTCCGAGCGCGAGCGCAACGGCACTCGGATCACCGCGGACTTGTCGGAGTAGCCGATGCCAAGAGCTTGACCGGCGACGATGAAGGATGAGCGGGTGATGTCGATGAAGAGGCGCATGACGAACCACAGCGCCCACCCCAGATGGAAGCGGCTCACATTCTCGATCGGCGGCAAGTAGAAGATGAGTGGGATGACGGTGGCGACGATGGCGCCCGTGAGGATCGTCGATCCGCTGTAGCTTCCCCAGAGGAACACCCACAGGACGAGCAGGCTCACCTGCATCGGGACGAGGCGGCGCAGGGCAAGGCGCTGACCGCGACGCATCACTCGGGCCTTAGCCATGTGTCGCCTCCTCCGTCAGCACCGTTGAGATGACAGCTTCGCGGTCAGTGATCTCCGATGCCGTCCGGTCACCGAAGGCGAAGAGGTTGCCCGCGAAGATCGTGAGCGCGAGAGTGACGACCACCATGCCTGCCGTCGCAGAGACCATGAGGCGCGGAGTCGACTCCTCCGTGCGAACTTCACCAGCGTCGTCCGGGTTCTCGACAAGCGTATTGATGTACTGCGAGGAGTACCCCTCCTCGAGTTCTGCATCGGAGCGCCAGAACGCCATGTTCCACACGCGCATGAGGGCGTAGAGCGTGAGCAGGGAGGTGGCAACCGCGCCGGCGATGACGACCCACACGACCCAGCCGCCCTGTTCGGCTCCCGCCAAGAGCAGACCGGCCTTGCCGAGGAATCCGGAGAACGGGGGGATGCCCCCCAGGTTGAGAGCCGGGATGAAGAAGAGGACGGCGACGAGCGGAGCTCTCCTCAGCAGACCGGAAAGGCGTGAGATCGACGTGGTTCCGCCCACCCGCTCAACCAGACCCACCGCAAGGAAGAGCGTGGTCTGCACGGTGATGTGGTGCACGACGTAATACACGGTCGCGTTGAGGCCGAGAGGGGTGCTGAGCGCGATGCCGAAGATCATGTAGCCGATGTGGCTGACGAGTGTGAAGGACAGCAGACGCTTGATGTCCGCCTGCACGGCGGCGCCGAGGATGCCGACCACAAGGGTCGCCAACGCCACCCACATCATGGGCGTTCTCAAGTCGCCTCCCGGGCCGGAATCCGGGAAGAGGAGCGTCTCCGTACGGACGATCGCGTACACGCCGACCTTTGTCAGCAAACCTGCGAACACTGCGGTGACGGGCGCTGGAGCAGTCGGATATGAGTCGGGCAGCCAGAACGACATGGGGAACAGCGCCGCCTTGATCGCGAAGCCAAGGAGCAGCATGACGTGGAGCAAGAGAGCGGTGTCATCAGGAAGCTCGCCGATGCGTTCCGCCACTTGTGCCATGTTGACGGTGCCGGTCGCGCCGTACACCATCGCGATGGCCGCAAGGAAGAAAACCGACGAGACAAGGCTGATGACGATGTACGTCACGCCCGCTCGGATACGCGCGCCAGTGCCTCCCAAGGTGAGCAGCACGTAACTCGAGCCGAGCAGGATCTCAAAGCCCACGTAGAGGTTGAAGAGGTCCCCCGTGGTGAAGGCGACGAACAGACCGGCGGCCAGCATGAGGTAGGTCGGGTGGAAGATCGTGACCGGAGTCTCCCGGTTGCCGTCGGCAATGCCCTGCCCCACCGCGTAGACGAGAACGCTCAGCAGTACGACGGACGAGACGAGCAGCATCATCGCGCTGAAGCGATCGACCCACAACGTGATGCCCCACGGCGCAGCCCAGTTGCCCACCTGAATGGCAGTCGAGCCGTTGGAGTCGGTCTGCCACACGAGCAGACCCGCGATGATCGTCGATGCGCTCAGCGCGCTCGAGCTGATCGCGATCTGCAGCCGCGGAGACCTGCTCGACACGAGCGCCAAAGCCGCTCCGAGGAGTGGCACCAGCACCATGAGTGGCACCAGCATGCGCATCATGACTCCTCCCCTCGGTGGCGCTCATGCTCGCCAGGCTTGCGGTGGTTCGGATCCGTGGACGCCTGGACGATGGCGCGCTGTTCGGCCTCTGCCTCTTCCACGTACTCCTCGGACGCATCGAGAGCCTCGTGGAGGGCGTCGTCGTCCTCGGATGTCTCGGAGAACACCTCCTCGGCAAGGCCGGCGTCCTCTTCGTGCTCGAGGACGACGGTGTCACCCTGGTCACCCAGGCGAGCGAGCCACCACGAGCGGTAGATCAATGCGAGCAAGAACGCCGTCACACCGAAGTTGATGACGATCGCAGTGAGAATGAGCGCCTGCGGCAAAGGGTCGGCGAACGTCGACGGATCCGCGTCATCCGACATCAGCGGCGGCTTGCCGGCGCGCCCGCTCATGATGAGGATGAGCAAGTTGGTCGCATTGCCGATGAGCATGAAGCCGATGAGGACGCGCGTGAGCGAACGCTCGAGCAGCACATAGACGCCCGCCGCATACATGACGGCCATGACGACGATGAGGGTGAGAGAAGCACTCACGATGCCCTCCCCTCCTTCGACGCACGCAGCTCGTCTTGGTGGCGGTCGACCTGGGCGCCGAGGCTGCGGAGGATGTCGAGGACCACCCCAAGCACCACGAGGTACACGCCGATGTCGAAGAGGGTCGACGTTCCCATCGAGATGTCGAAGATTCCCCACGACGCTTCGAACCATGTTGATTCGAGCACCTGCATGCCGAAGAGCAGCGACGATGCGCCCGTGCCGGCGGCCAACAGGATGCCTCCTCCAAGGAGCCACCCAGCGTCGATGGGAGCGGCCTCGCCCAGTTCGTAGCGACCACCGGCGAGGTAGCGCGCAACGATCGCCAGCCCCGCGAGGAGACCGCCCGTGAAGCCTCCACCGGGTGAGTTGTGGCCGACGAAGAGCAGGTAGACGGAGACGACGATGGCCGGGTGGAACAGCAGCCGCACCAAGACCTCGAGGAGGATCGAACGGTTTGCGGCTGAGAGCGTTCGCCCGGCAAGGAGCCACGAGCGGCGGGTTGGCGCGCGGTCCTCACCTGCCGAGAAGTCCCAGTCGAGGTCTTCTTGGGCGGCGAATGACTTCGCGCCAAGCTTGGTCACGGGGCCGGTCTGCACAGGCTCAAGGACTGCCTCCGCGGCAAGTGCGCGGCGGCGCTTGTTGCGCAGGCGTCCTGCCCGTGCGAGGCGAGGTGCCTGGCCCTCGCGCCCGGTGACAAAGAGCAGGCTCGCAACACCCGTTGCCACGGCGACCAGCACCGAGATCTCACCCATCGTGTCCCAGGCACGGATGTCAACGAGGATCACGTTGACGACGTTCTGCCCGTGGCCCTCGATGTACGCGAGTTCCGGCAGCTGCTCGGAGATCGGCGCGGCAGTGCGCGAGCTGAGAGCGATGATCGCCACCACGGCCATCGACGCCCCCACGAGGATGCCGAGCAGCGCGCGCGAGAAGCGGTGTGTGGGCTTGTGGCGATCAGCGATCTTGTGCGGCAGGCGCCGCAGCACAAGGACGAAGACAACGAGAGTGACGGTCTCGACAAGCGCCTGGGTGAGCGCAAGATCCGGCGCTCCGTGGAAACCGAAGAGTGCGACCAGGCCGTAGCCCGTCATGCCGACAAGCAGCACAGCGGTGATGCGCTGACCCACCATGGCGGACGCGACGGCTGCCCCGCACATGATGAGCGCGACAAAGACCTGCAGCGGGTAGTCCCACGCGACGACGCTGCTTGGGGCTTTGTTGCCGAAAGCGACGACCGCCGCGGCCGAGAAGACGAAGACGAGCAAGATCA
Organism: uncultured Demequinaceae bacterium; assembly: GCA_964600005.1. Classification (GTDB taxonomy): domain Bacteria; phylum Actinomycetota; class Actinomycetes; order Actinomycetales; family Demequinaceae; genus Demequina. The sequence goes on along the minus strand of CAZRHL010000032.1, from coordinate 8,418 downwards.
TCGTGAGGTAGCCGGGCAGGCCACGCCGCTGAAGGATGCGGGTGGTCTTCAGACCAGTCGAGTCAACAGCCCGCACCACTGCCCAATAGCCGCGCGAGGCTTCGGGCAGGCGCGGCAGACGCGATTGGGCTCGCAGGATGGGAGCGCGCAGCACGAACAGACCCGCACCGAGAGCGAAGACGAGAGCCGTCACGCCAAGCGCCGGTCCGATGCCGTGCCACAGGGCAAGGTGATACGTCGGCTCCTCTCCGAATCCAGAGGCATAGGACTCGAAGACTGGGCTGAGCAGCCAGGGTGCGACTCCCGTGACGAGGCCGAACAGAGCCAGAGAGGCAGGCGCGATGAGAATCGCGGGGTGCGAGGGGCGCATCGGGGTGGGTTCCATTCGCGGCCGCGTCCCGAGCGCACCGAAGACAAAGCGCGCCGAGTAGGCGACCGTGAGCACGGAACCCGCGATCGTGCCGATGAGCGCGATCCAGGCCCACAGCGGCTCAGCGTCGATCGATTCGATGAGCGTGCTGATCACCGCTTCTTTGGCGACAAAGCCCACAAGCGGCGGCACTCCTGCCATTGAGGCGGCGGCAAGGATCGCGACGACTCCCAGCACTGGCCGGGAGCGTCCCACGCCGGAGAGCTCACGAACGTCGCGCGTGCCCGTGTCGTGATCGATGATGCCGACGACGAGGAACAACGTCGCCTTGAAGGCGGCGTGGCCCGCGAGGAGAGCCATGCCGGCGAGCGCAACATTCGAGTTGCCGAAGCCCAAGACGAGTGTGAGAAAGCCGAGTTGGCTCACGGTGCCGTAGGCAAGGAGGAGTTTGAGATCTGTCTGACGAAGCGATCGCCAACCGCCGATCAGCATCGTCAGCGCGCCGATCACGATGAGGGTGCCGCGCCAGCCGGGCATGTCGGCGAATCCGGGCGCGAGACGCGCCACCAGGTAGATCCCGGCCTTCACCATCGCCGCCGCGTGCAGGTAGGCGCTCACCGGCGTCGGCGCCGCCATCGCTGACGGCAACCAGAAGTGGAAGGGCAAGAGTGCGCTCTTGGAGATCGCGCCGACGAGCATCAACAGCACGGCAGTGATGATGAGCGCGTGGTCAAGCGGCGGCGGTTCGCTCACGATCGCGGACAGCGAGGTCGTCCCGGTCTGGGCGACCAAGATGACGATGCCGACGAACATTGAGAGGCCGCCGAATGTGGTGACCAAGAGCGCCTGCAGGGCGGCACCGCGGGACTCGCGCCGGCCAGTGAAGTGGCCGATGAGCAGGTAGGAGAGCACGGACGTCGCTTCCCAGAAGATGAACATCACGATGATGTCGTCGCTCACGACGAGACCGAACATCACTCCGGCGAAGCTCAAGAGGAAGGCGGCGAAGCGGCCAAGGCCCTTCGACATATCGGTGAAGTACCACGTGCAGTAGATGAGAACGAGCGCGCCCACCACGGACACGACCATCGCCATCACCCACGAGAGCATGTCGAGCCTGAACGACAGCTCAATGCCGAGGTGCGGAATCCACTCATGGAGTTCCGTGACAGCGTCGCCTTGGCGCACGTCGTTCAACTGCTGCGCTGTCCACACCGCCGCCGCTGCCGGTGCCACCGCCAAGACAAGGAACACCTTGCGACCCATGAAACGGGTCAAGACTGGGGTTGCGAGAGCGAGGGCGGTAAAGACAAGCAACAGTACTGTCATAGCGCTCCTCGCGGGCCGGGACGGTGGTCAGGGCGAGTGGCTCGCCGCCGAGACGGCCGCAAGCACCCTGGCCAGGCGCTTACGAGCGAGGAGTGAGGCTCCCCGTGGGGAAAGTATACGGGCCACAACGTGGCCCTTCCCTCGATTCACTGAGGGTGAACGGCCACGAATTCGCCCGATCCGTCACGGTCCTCGAGGCGTTGCAACTGGGCTCGCAACGCCCGTACTTCCATGAGCAGCTGCGTGCTCTCATCGAGTTCCGGCTCGATCTCTTCGCCACGGAACTTCGCCTCGATCTCGTGCCGCCTGTTCATCGCCTCCACCGTGACGGCAACAAAGAGGTTGAGCGCGATGAAGGTGGTGACGACGGTGAATCCCACAAAGTACGCTCCCGCCCACGCATGTGCCTGTGCAAGGGGGGTCGCAACGTCAGACCACCCATCGGACACCATGATCCGGAAGAGCGAGATGGACGATGTCCATAGGTCGCCGAATGCGTCCGGGCGCTCGTGGCCGAACAGCATCGTCGAGCTGACCGAGAACATGTAGATGATCATGATGAGCAGCGCGCCGATGCTGAGGATGCCGGGAATCGCCGCACCAAGCGCGTTCACCACCATCCGCATTGATCGCACAGCGCTGAGAAGGCGCAGCACTCGCAAGAGGCGTAGCACGCGCAGCACACCGGTTCCCGAGCCCGACGGGATGAGCGCGATGACCACGACGAAGAGATCGAAGAGCGACCAGCCATCCTTGAAGAAGGACGCGCCATTGGCGTACAACCGCAGCACGATCTCGATGACGAACACCGCGAGGATTGCGTAATTGCTGCCATGCAGCCACGTGCCCCACGTCGCCATGAGGCCCGGGTATGTCTCCGCTCCGAGAATCACGGCATTGATGACAATGAGCGCGATGATCACTCGCTGAAACGGCTTTGATTCGGTGAGCGCCTTGACGCGAGCGCGGCTCATCCAGGTGGGGATGCTGAGGGACATGCGAGCACATTAGCGAAGGCGCGCCTTCCACGTCTCCTGCACAATGGGCCCATGGCCAACCCGCCCTCCCCCACGCAGCCCTCCCCCACGCCTCACCGTTTGGGCGTTCACCTCGTGGACGGCGGGATCACCGCGGCGGTGTTCGCCTCCCATGCGACGGGCGTCGACCTGTGCCTCTTCGACGAGTCGGGCGCTGAGACCCGAGTGCCGCTCACTGGTCCCACTCATGGCGTGTGGCACGCCTTCGTGCCGGGAATCGGCGCGGGACAGCGTTACGGCTTCCGTGCGGCTGGACCGTGGCAACCGAAGCGCGGCCACCGCTACAACCCGGCGAAGCTGCTGCTCGACCCGTACACACGCGGCATCGTCGGTGAGCTGAGCCCGTCCACGGCGCCGGGAGCGTCGGTGCTGCGCTCGAACCGGGACGGCACCGACTCCGCGCCGTTCGTGCCGCGCAGCGTCGTGGTCCCCGAGCCTTCCTCGCACCTGCAGCACCCCAAGCCGTCGATCCCGTGGCGAGACACGGTCATCTACGAGACGCACGTCAAAGGCTTCACCAAGTTGATGCCCGGTGTGCCGGAGGAGCTCCGCGGCACCTATGCGGGCCTCGCTCACCCGGCGGCGATCGACTACCTCACGTCGCTCGGCGTCACCACAGTCGAGCTGTTGCCCATCCACGCTTTCGCCTCGGAGCCTCACCTTGAAGGCCTCGGGCTCACCAACTACTGGGGCTACTCGACCCTTGGCTTCTTTGCGCCGCACGCCGCATATGCAACGAAGGAGGCACGCGAGCGCGGACCCGAAGCAGTGCGTGACGAGTTCCGCGGCATGGTTGACCTCCTCCACGCCGCCGGTCTCGAAGTGGTGCTCGACGTGGTCTACAACCACACCTGCGAGGGCGGCTGGGGCGACCGCGTCGTCAGCTGGAAGGGCCTCGACCACTACACGTACTACCGCCACCAGCCGATGAACCCACAGCACTATGACGATGTGACGGGCACCGGCAACTCTCTCGACTTCGGTCACCCGGCGGTCATCAAGATGGCGCTCGATTCACTCCGCTACTGGGCGGGTGTGATGGGGGTCGACGGTTTCCGTTTCGACCTCGCCGCGACCTTGGGCCGCACGGCGACCGGCTTCTCTGCCAACCACCCGTTCCTCGTCGCTCTCACCACCGATCCAGTGCTCGGCGGCACCAAGCTCATCGCGGAACCGTGGGATATCGGCCTGGGCGGATGGCAGGTGGGCAACTTCCCTGCCCCCATGTCCGAATGGAATGACCGCTTCCGTGACTATGTGCGCACGTTCTGGCTTGAGTCGGGCGCCGCGAACCCCGGTCACCGTGAGCACGCGACGGCACCCGAGCTTGCGACACGTCTTGCTGGCAGCGCCGACCTCTTCGCGCACACGGAGCCGTACGGCATTCGCGGTCCGGTCGCCTCGATCAACTTCGTCACCTCGCACGATGGCTTCACCGCCTACGACATGACGGCGTACCAGCACAAACACAACGAGGCCAACGGCGAGGACAACCGGGACGGCACCGACAACAACCGCTCCTTCAACCATGGAGCGGAAGGGCCGACGGACGATCCTGGAATCCAGGCCGCACGCGAACAGTCGGTGCGCAACCTCCTCGGCACGTTGCTGCTGTCCGCGGGAACGCCCATGCTGCTTGGCGGCGACGAGATCGGCCGCAGCCAAGGCGGCAACAACAACGCCTACTGCCAGGACAACGAGATCTCGTGGTTCAACTGGGAGCTTGAGCCGTGGCAGGAACAGCTTCGTGAGACCGTCGCCTATCTCATCGATGTGCGCAAGCGTCACGCCGTGTTGCGACCCACCCGCTTCTACGACGGCGTGGACACAGACCCGCGTGAGGAGCAGTTCCGCGCGGACTCGGCGTGGTTCACCGCCGAGGGCGAGCCGGAGAACGAGGACTGGTGGGAGGACCCTCACACCAGGGCGGTTCAGTTCATGCGCTCCCTCGCCGATTCGGACGAGGCCGACGCTCTTCTCATCATCAATGGCGCGGCCGACGTGGTGCCGGTGACGATCCCCGCGGACGACGGTGCCGACTGGCGCCTGGCCTGGGATTCAACCTGGCCGACGCCGGAGCAGCGCACAGCTGAGCTCACTGAGCCTGGGACCACCGTCGATGTCCCCGCCATGTCCTTGCGCCTGTACATCAGCGAGCGCTGAACCTCCGTGGTGATGAGCGGTCAGCGGGTGCGCGTGGCCGATCTTTGTCGGCCCCCTAAAGGCAGGTAGGTTCAGTCCTATGGACCAGCTCCGTGACACGTCTGTTGGCCGCATCCCCATCGTGGGGGTGTCTCCTTCGCTTGAGGAAGGTCGGTGGCCTGCGAAGGCAGTGGTCGGTGAGGCAGTGCCCATCACCGCGACGATCTTTCGCGAAGGTCACGACGCTGAGGGCGCGACAGTCGTCGTGCACGACCCCGAGGGCCGTGAGCACGTCATCCCCATGCCGCAAGCCGACTGGGGCAACTCTCGTTATCGCGCGGTGTTCATTCCGAAGGTGGAGGGCCTTCACTCCTTCCGTGTCGAAGCGTGGTCGGACCCGGTCGGCACATGGGCGCACGCGGCGGAGGTCAAGATCCATGCGGGCGTCGACGTCCAGCTCATGCTTGACGAAGGCGTGGCCGTTCTCAGCCGCGCGCTGAAGGACGTGCGTCGCTCCCCCGCCGCAAAGAATGTGCTGCAGGCCGCGATCGCAACCCTCGCGTCGTCCGAGGGCAAGCCGGAGGCGCGCTTCCACGCGGCGATGTCAGACGAGGTGCGCGCACTCCTCACAGAAGCGCCGTTGCGCGACTGGGTGAGCACCTCAGTCAAGTACCCGCTCCTCGTTGAGCGCGAGAAGGCGCTCGTCAGCGCGTGGTACGAGATCTTCCCGAGGTCCGAGGGGGCGAAGCTCGTCAAGAAGACCGGCGAGTGGAAGTCCGGCACGTTCACGACGGCCGCCAAGCGCCTGCCCGGCATTGCCGCCATGGGATTCGACGTCGTCTACCTCACCCCGGTGCACCCAATCGGCGCCACTCACCGCAAAGGCCGCAACAACTCCCTCACTGCTGAGCCCGGCGACCCCGGCAGCCCGTACGCCATCGGCGCCGCCGAGGGGGGCCACGACGCCATTCACCCCGAGCTCGGCACGTGGCGCACATTCACCGCTTTCGTGTCCAAGGCTCGCAGCGTGGGTCTCGAGGTCGCGCTCGACCTTGCACTCCAGTGCTCACCGGATCACCCGTGGGTGACGGAGCACCCCGAGTGGTTCTCGACGCGGCTCGACGGCACGATCGCCTACGCGGAGAACCCTCCCAAGAAGTACCAGGACATCTATCCGCTCAACTTCGACAACGACCCAGACGGCATCTACCAGGCGATTCGCGATGTTCTCGAGGTATGGATCACGGCCGGTGTCACGCTCTTCCGCGTCGACAACCCTCACACCAAGCCGCTCACCTTCTGGGAGCGGCTCCTCCGTGAGATTGCCGCTGACCACCCTGACGTCATCTTCTTGTCTGAGGCGTTCACGCGCCCGGCGATGATGCACACCCTTGCGAAGATCGGCTTCCACCAGAGCTACACGTACTTCACATGGCGCCAGAGCGCGGCCGAGATGGGCGAGTACCTCGAAGAGGTGTCAGGAGAGTCGTCCTTCTACATGCGGCCCAACTTCTGGCCCACGACGCACGACATCCTCACGCCCGATATGCAGCGGGGCGGTGCGCCCTACTGGAAGATGCGCGCAGCCCTCGCGGCGACGGGTTCGCCCTCATACGGCATCTACACGGGCTACGAGTTCATCGAGTCAGTGCCGCGTCCCGGCGTCGAGGAGCAGATCGACAACGAGAAGTACGAGTTCAAGCCTCGGGACTGGACGCGCGCGGACGACCAAGGCATGGTGACCCTCCTCACCACTCTCAATGCGTTGCGCTCCGAGCACGTCGCATTGCGCCGCTTGCGTGGGCTCACCGTCCACCGCACCACCAACCCGAACATCCTGTGCTTCACAAAGCACGTCCCTGCCGCGGAGAACCCGGTCGGGAAGGCGGATACGGTGGTTGTGGTTGCATCCTTCGATCCGCATTCCGTTAACGATGCGGTCGTCACGCTCGACATGAAGGCCATAGGCCGTGAAGACGGTGAGAGGCTTCGTGTACACGATGCGATCTCGGGAGAGGACTACACGTGGGAACGAGAGTTCTTTGTCAGATTGGATCCCGCGCGGACACTCGTCCACGTGGCAGTGGCGCGGTCATGACGAACAGTGAGGTGACTCGTGGCGCGTGAGCTCAGCCCAGCCGTCATTGCGGACATCGTCGGTGGCACTCACCACGAACCGCACGTGATTCTTGGCCCCCACCTCGAGGACGGCGCCGTCGTCGTCCGGGTGCTGAGGCCGCTCGCCACGACGGTTGAGATTGAGACGCTCGACGGCACATTCTCCGCCAGCCACCTTGATGGCGGCCTGTGGCAGGCAGAGATCCCCGGCGATGACGTCCCCGATTATCGGGTCCACGTCGCGTACGAGGATTCCGTGCACGTCACCGACGACCCCTACCGGTTCCTGCCGACGCTCGGCGAGCTTGACATGCACCTCATCCGCGAGGGCCGCCATGAGCGGCTGTGGGAAGTGCTCGGTTCGCATGTTCGTGCGTTCCCATCGGTGCTCGGAGAGGTTCACGGCACGTCCTTTGCCGTGTGGGCTCCGAATGCCCGCGCAGTGCGGGTGGTCGGCAGCTTCAACCACTGGCAAGGGCGCGAGCACGCGATGCGTTCTCTCGGCTCCTCGGGTGTGTGGGAACTGTTCATTCCGGGAATCGGCGACGGCGCGACGTACAAGTACGAGATCTTGGGCAAAGACGGCCACTGGAAGCAGCAGGCCGATCCGATGGCTCGGCGCACCGAAGTGCCGCCCCACACGGCGTCGATCGTCACCCAATCCACGTACGAATGGGGCGATGAGGACTGGCTTGAGCAGCGAGCCAAGCGCTCCGCCCACGACACTGCGATGTCGGTGTACGAGGTCCACCTCGCCTCGTGGACGCAAGGCCTTGGTTACCGCGAGCTCGCCGAGCGCCTCATTCCCTACGCGAAGGAGCTTGGCTTCACCCACCTTGAGCTCATGCCGGTGATGGAACACCCCTTCGGCGGCTCCTGGGGCTATCAAGTCACGTCCTATTACGCTCCCACCGCACGCTTTGGCGAGCCCGACGACTTCAAGTACTTCGTCGACGAGGCCCACAAGGCGGGCCTCGGCATCATCCTCGACTGGGTGCCCGGCCACTTCCCCAAGGATGAGTGGGCACTCGGTCGTTTTGACGGCACACCCTTGTACGAGCACCCCGACCCGCTGCGCGGCGAGCAGCCCGACTGGGGCACCTTCATCTTCGACTACGGCCGAGCCGAAGTGCGCAACTTCTTGGTGGCGAACGCCCTCTACTGGTTGCAGGAGTACCACGCGGACGGCCTGCGCGTCGACGCTGTCGCGTCGATGCTCTACCTCGACTACTCACGCGAGGCGGGCCAGTGGCGGCCGAATATCCACGGTGGCCGCGAGAACCTTGATGCGATTGCCTTCCTCCAGGAGACGAACGCGGTCGCGTACCGCAACGTCCCCGGCGTCGTCATGATCGCCGAGGAGTCAACCGCGTGGCCGGGAGTGACTGCCCCGACGGACGCGGGCGGGCTCGGCTTTGGTCT
>CAZRHL010000031.1:7332-17837 GCA_964600005.1 uncultured Demequinaceae bacterium | reverse complement strand
AGAACACGGTGGCACCACCAGCGATGACACCGACGAGAGTCAACGGGTTGACCACCTCGTAGCTGAAGTCCGCCACCGCGTTGGACGCACTGGCGAGGGCCTCGTTGACCGCGTCGGTGTACGAGCCGTAGAGCGCCGTTGCCGCAAGCACGGCGGTGGCGATCGCAATGCCCTTGGTGATCGCTTTGGTCGTGTTGCCCACGGCGTCGAGGTCGGTCAGCGTCTGCGCTGCCTGCTCATCGACCTCGCCCGACATCTCGGCGATGCCCTGAGCGTTGTCGCTCACTGGGCCGAAGGTGTCCATTGCCACGATGACGCCCACCGTGGTGAGCAGACCACAACCGGCCAGCGCGACAAGGAACAGAGCAAGCCACAGCGAACCACCGGCGACAAAGAACAGAATGACGATCGCGCCAGCGATGACGGTTGCCGTGTAGACGGCCGACTCGAGGCCCACGCCGATGCCGGACAGCACGACGGTCGCGGGACCGGTGAGGGACGTGCGGGCGACTCGCTGGGTGGGCTTGGAGCCCGTGTCGGTGAAGTAGCCGGTGAGCCACAGGATGAGCCCAGCGAGACCGATGCCGACGATGACGGCGACGGTGGCCATGAGGCGCGGGTCGCGCGTGACATCGGCAAGCTTGGAGCCGTTGAAGTCGGCGAAGGAGCCGGGCAGGTAGATCCAGGCGGCGGCAGCCGAGACGACAGCGCCAAGCGCTGCGGAGATGTAGAAGCCACGGTTGATGGCCTGGAGACCGGGCTCATTGCCGCGGATGCGCGTGATGTAGACACCGAGTGCGGCGGTGAAGGCACCGATCGCGGTGACGATGAGCGGGAACACGAGTCCCTGCTCACCGAAGGCGACTTTGCCGAGGATGAGCGCGGCAACGAGGGTGACGGCGTAGGACTCGAAGAGGTCGGCGGCCATGCCGGCGCAGTCGCCCACGTTGTCACCGACGTTGTCGGCGATTGTCGCGGCGTTGCGCGGGTCGTCCTCTGGAATGTGGTTCTCGACCTTGCCGACCAAGTCGGCGCCGACGTCGGCGGCCTTGGTGAAGATGCCGCCACCTACACGCATGAACATCGCCAGCAGAGCCGCACCGAAGCCGAATCCTTCGAGAACGGCGGGCGCGTTGTCTCGGAAGATGAAGACGACTGCTGCCGCGCCGGCGAGGCCCTGACCGACGACGCCCATGCCGACGGCACCACCGGTGCGGAATGCGATGCGCGCGCCCTTTGCCCGGCCGTCGGACTCGGTTGCCGCCTGCGCCACGCGGACGTTCGCGCGCACCGCGAGCCACATGCCCATGTAGCCGATCGATGCCGAGCAGAACGCTCCCACAAGGAAGAACACGGAGCGCCCGATGCGCACACCCGTGTCACCTGGCAAGAGGAACAAGAGTCCGAACACGATTGCCGCAAAGAGAATGAGGGTGCGCATCTGGCGGTTGAGGAACGCCTGTGCGCCTTCTTGGACGGCTTGTGCGATCTCTTGCATCTTTGACGTGCCCTCATTGGCGCGAAGCACCTGTTGGCGTAGCGTCCACGAGAGCAGGAGTGCGGCGGCCGCCACCACTCCGATGACAACAACAATGACAACGCTCGGGGTACCAAGCGTGAGGCCGGAGACAGAGGCCTTGTGCATTCGTCCTCCTTGACGAGTGTGGCGCGCGCCGTTGCGCGCCGCAAAGTACCACGCGAGTCTAAGGGACAGGCGGGCCTGGTGAACCGACCCAACGTTTCGCCGCGGCCCAGCGTCGACATGGTGAATTGCCACTGGGAGGACTGATGGCCGAATGGCTTGACGAGATGGAACGTCTCGTCCGCGAGCGAGAGAAGGCGCTGCTGGGCTACGCGTATGTGGTCTGTGGCGACACCACTCTTGCTCAAGACCTCGTTCAAGACGCGCTTGTCAAGACGTTTTCGCGGCCCCGCGCGGGGCTCAGCCAGGCCAAGAGCGAGGCGTATGTACGCCGCGCGATCGCCACCTTGTACGTCGACCACTACCGACGCCAACAGCGGTGGCAGCGGGTCCAGCATCTGTTCCGCCCTCCGGTCGAGGTGGAATCGTCAACGCCGTTCTCAGACCTGTCGGCCGACGTCGCGACGGCCCTCGCCGATCTGCCTCCTCGGGTAAGGGCGTGCGTTGTCCTCCGTTTCTTTGACGACCTCACCGTGCCGGATATCGCGGCCCAGCTTGGGCTTGCTCCCGGCTCGGTCAAGCGCTACCTCTCCGATGGCATGCGGGCACTTGAACTTCGGCTCGGCAACCTCGACGACGCTGACCATGCGTTGAGCGAGGAGCTTGCCGTGACCGACCACGAAAGGAAGATCCGATGACCAGGCTGTCCGACTCCCTCCGGGGGCTGGCTGACCGCGCCCCCATCGATCACGCCACTGTGTCCGTGGCCGGTGCCGCGCGGCGTATTCAGCGCGGGAGGCGCCTGCGTGCTGCCGCGAACGCAACAGCTGGCGTTGGCGTTGCCGCCGTGGTGGCACTTGCCGCGCTTCATCCTGGCGGTTCTGCAGGCTTGTCAGCCCCCGAAGGCGCCGACGCTGGCAGAGGTGCCGGTGGGGCTGCCGAGCCCGCCATTGCGGGCATGGAGGACCAGGCGTACGTGTGGGAGTGGGGCGCTTGCGGAAGTCGCCCTCTTGACGAAAACTCCGACGGCAACGGGTTTTACGCGTCCCTCGAATTGAGCGTCACGGACAACGTTGCAGAGCCTGGTGACATCGTCTCCGGCGAGTTGACGTTGGTGTCGAGCGACGTCGCTGGCGACTTCTCCACCTCAGGAACCGCAACTGTTGTTGTCCTGTGGCAGGGATTCGCCGTAGCGCGCACCGATGTGACAGCCGTCTACGCCGACGATCTCGCAACGTTCGAGGCACCGCTCGTCAATTGCTGGGATGGCAGCAACCTGCCTGCCGGTGACTACGAGATGGTGGTCGTCCAGGACATGTACTTCGCCTCGGGTGAGCTTCCAGTCGAGGACATCGATGTCGAGGAGAACGGCGAGGACGTCGGTGAGGGCATCGGCGGCGCCGACGGCGCGGATGCCACCGCGGCGCCCGACTCCGTGGTCAGCGTCACCGTGGAGCCGGCGCCTGGCACTGAGCGCCTCCTGTCCACCGTGGTGAGCCTTGAGATCACGGGTGAGCGATATGACAACCCATTCGATATGTATCTGTGGGGACAGCCGACCGTCTACCCCGATGACTACCTCACGCCGGCCGCCGCGCGAGCTGAGTATGCCTCGCGCGCGACCCTTGAGCCGTGGAACATGGCCGTTGGCACTCAGCGCGTCGTCATGTCCTACGACGGCCTCAATGCGAACACTCTCGACTACTCCTCCCCGTCGTACTTCGGCTGTCCGTGGGACGGCGTCCAGGCGGGGACCTTCCCGCAGGAGTCGGCCAAGTGGAACCTGCTCGATGTGAAGGCGTCGCTGCCGAGGCAGCTGAGCCTGAGCTACGGCTGGGTCGTTGACGACAATCCAGAGGTGAGCCTCAGCGCCACCAACCTCAGCGCGTTCTCATTGCCGGGCTTCTGGGCTGAGCCGAACTCGAGCATCGTCCTTGTGAGGGACGGCAAGGTGGTGGCCGAGTCCTACCTCACGTCCATCGATCTGTCCGGCTCGGTGAACTTGTACAGCGAGGACGGCATGCTCGCACCTGGCGCGACAGCGGAGGGCCGTTACCTCTGGCGCGACTTGACTGGCTGCTGGGTCGGCAATGCCCCCAACAAGGTCGAGCCGGGCACGTACACGGTGCTCAACGTCCAGAGCCTCTACTTGGACAACGGACCTGGCGAGATGTACATCGAGCCGTATCTGAGCGATGGCGTGGAGGGCGAGGCGCGCAGCTCGATCGCTGTGATGCCGTCCGTCGACTATGTCGAAATGCAGGTGTGGACCTCTCTGGGGACCATCACGGTGAACTGAGCCCGTTCCGTTCACCCCCAGCGGCGGGGCCGACGCTTACCCCCTGAGCGTCGGGCCCGCCGCTCCTTGTTTGTGTGGCAAATGTCACACTTGGGATTCCGACCCCAATGGTTCAGCGGCACAGTCCGTACTAAGTAATGACGTCGGAACACCTTTGGGGGACGCGTGGCGAGTTGGGCAGACACACTTGAGAGGCTGGTGCGCGAGCGCGGCCAGTCCCTCGTCGCCTACGGCTACCTCCTGACGGGTGACTCCCGTGACGCGGAGGACCTCTTTCACGACGCCGTGGTCAAGACGTTCTCGCGCGGCAAGGCGTCGGTGACGATCGGCGAGGCAGAGGCGTACGTGCGGCGAGCGATGTTCTCGACGCACATGGATGCTGGCAGGCGGGACTCTGCGTGGAAGCGCGTGTTCCACCTACTCGGTCAGAACGATTCGCAAGCCGCTCGTACCGCCACCGTCGACTTCCGCACGGATCTTCAGCACGCGATGCGCACCCTGACTCCGCGCGAGCGTGCGTGCACCGTATTGCGCTTCTATGACGATCTCACCGCCGAGGCGATCGGCCGCGAGCTCGGCATCACTGAGGGTGCCGTCCGCCGGTACCTCTCCGACGCTGCCGTGAAGCTGCGTGCCGCACTCGGCACCATTCACGACAACCCATCGCAGGGAGTCTCGTACGCCACCGTGAACGAGACACAAGCAGGAAGGCAGGCGCGCTGATGAACATCAATGAACAGATGCGCGAACTCGCCACGGCAGGCGGAGTCGCTTATGCACCGAGCGACGATCTCATCGCTTCTTTGGTGAACAAGACGCGCCGCGTGCGTGCCACCCGGCAGAGTGCGGCGACCTTGGCGAGCGCGATCGGGGCAGTGGCGCTCGGCATCGTCGCCACGCATGCGTACAACGCCACGAAGGATGACCCCGCTCTGCGTGACCGCAACATCATCAACAACAAGGATGGGCTCTCGCAGATCGAGCTCTACCGCGCCAAGTTTGGCCAGGAGAATCCGACGCGGACGTATCAGTCGACTGACCTGAGCGACATCATCGATCGCTTGAAGGATGCGGCCCGGCCGCCGTCGGCTCCCAACCCGAACACGGTCCAGCCGGCCGCGGGAGGCGACAGCAAGCCCGCAGACACGTCAAAGGGCGACGCCCTTGCAAAGTGCAAGGCCGACAACCCGCCGAAGGCGTATGCCACCTACGACTGCGCCAAGCAGAAGTGGGTGGTGAACCCTGGCTGGTACAAGGATCCGGACTCGGGCAGCTATTACCAGTGCTCGGCACAGCCCGCTTATGACGGCTACACCTACGACTGCTCGAAGGGCAAGTACGTGCCGAAGTCCGGCTACTTCCTGCTGGGCAACGGCCACATCTACAAGAACATCCAGTGGACCGACGCGACCACTGGCGTTGTCTCGTGGGGCAACTGGTCGGGCACCTCTTGGGGTTGGGAGAAGAAGGCCGTGTTCACCTCGGGCCCGACCGACCTTGACTACGACTACTACGTCTACATGGGCAATTACGCGACGTGGAGCGGATCCACCTGCACAGGCGCTGAGAAGACGAAGTGGGGTGCCCAGATGAAGGCGAGCTGCCTGCCGGAGTCCTCGGTTGCCGCCACAGGCAAGACATACAAGATGCACGACGATGTCGCGTGGGTGCTGGTGAATCAGAACCTCAAGTGGCACAGCCACTTCGGCGAGTTCAAGGATCCCGACAACCCGCCCGCTGGCTGGTGCTGGGACGGGAACAATTGGGCCACCGTCTGACGTTGGCTGTCATACAACTCAATACGCAGTTTTCCGTCAGCCGCGCCGACAGCGCGCTGACGGGAGGGATACCGGTGGCGAGCCGGACGGCGGAGAACACACTCTCCGGGCCGCGATCGCGTATCCTTACCTAACGCCCGGTGGCGGCTCGGATCCCTCAGCCCGAGTCGCCACCGGGTCTTTTCTGTCCCCGCTAGATGCGAGGGCCTGCCCGCGATGCCGCCGTCGCAGTCGGCATGCCTCGCGGGCCCGCGACTGACACCTCGACGAGCACCGAGTAGCCAGGTGCTCGCACACACGAGTCGAGCGATGCTCCGTTGGCTGTGGCGACGTCGCGTGCGGCGTTGCATCCGTGCTCAAGGGCGAGTGCTGGACTCGCGCCGAGAGCGCGGTGGTGGCGATCGACCTGCGCCGCCGCAAGTGCCGCGAGGTCGGCCGCACTGCGGGCATGGGACACGCGAACGAGCCCGCCGCCCCAGGCAGTCACAACGATGGCGATGATGCAGATCACTGCGATCACGGCCGCCATGACGGGAACGGCTGAACCCTCGTCCTTCAATGCCTCATCCGGCACTGTCTCGTCCTTCTCTGCCTCGTCCGCCCTCACCGCTGCTCCGCCGCCGTCGCGCACCGCATCGAGTCTGGCCACGGCGGCTGGTGAACGTGCACGCACGCCGTGACGGCACCTCCCTGCCTGACGACGACTGGCTCGAGGCCGCCGCTCGCGGCTCGCCCGGCGGCCACGGCATGCGCGTCGGGGTCGGTGATGGCGATGCGCGCAGCCTCCGCCGCACCACGCTGGGCCGCTTCGAGCTGAAGGACCCATGCGCCCGCTGAGACGGCGAGCGCGATCACGCCCACTGCTGCCGGCAAGGTCAGTGCGAACTCGACCGTTGCCGACCCCGCATCTGGGCCCGGCTCATCCCCCGCCAAGGGCGTTGCCGATCACATTGGCGATTGCAGATCGAACCTCCGGGGATTTCACCACTGCGATGAGGACTGCGGCGAATGCGGCTGCCGCCACGGTCACGAGGGCGTACTCGATTGTCGCCATGCCGTCGTCGGCCATGTCGCGCAGCCGTCTCGGTTGATTCTTCATGGATGTGCTCCTTCCGTGGCGGGTGTGGGGCCGCCTTCCCCTTGGGTGGTCCATTCATGCGGGGTGAGCGAGCCGATCGCCGGGCCGATGTCACCCACCACCCCAGCGCCGATCGCCGCGATGAGGGGAATCACGCCGATGACGATGAAGGCGGGCAGCAGGCACAGTGCGAGCGGCAATGTCATGCGCACTCCGAGCTCTGCCGCGGCGGTCAACGCCGCGGCTTTGCGCCGCGCCAAGGTCGAGTGGGCGAGTGCCTCAAGGGCGGCGACTGGACTTGCGCCTGTCTCCCACGCGGGCTTGAGCGCCTGCGCGAGCGGCATCAGCGAGTCATGGCAGGCGCGCCACGCCTCACCCCACCCCACCCCCCTCCGCAAGTGGTAGGCCACCTCTTCAAATCCCGTCACATCTGTGCCGTAGTGGTGCCACACCTCTCCCGTGGCGGCCAAAGCTCCCGTCACATCGAGTCCGGACCGCACGCACGCGCCAAGCAGCGCGCACGTGGTGATGAGGTCGGGGTTCGGCTCACGATGGCGCTGATGAGGCATCATCACGACACCCCGCGCCCGCGGGCTGTCGCAATGAGCGCGGCGAGCCAGCGTCGTCCCACCCATGTGAGGAGCCCGGCGAAGACGAAGAGCGCGACGCCCAATCCCGACGCAAGCACCGACACCACTCGCGGCTCGACGATGACGCCGAGAGCGAGCCCAGCGGCCGGGAGCCACATGAGAGTACGAGCGGAGGCGCGTGGGCCTGCAGCTGCGACATCCCTCGCGATCTCGGCCTCTTCACGCTGAGCCTCGAGCCGCGCGAGTGCCTCGAGCACGTCGGCAAGCGGCACTCCAGCTGTGGCTGAGAGACGGGTGGCCCGTTCGGCGTCGGCAATCACCCGAGACTCACCGGCTGCTCCCCGCAGAAGCCCCGACTCCTCAACCCATTCGACGCCCTCGCCCCATGCAGACCATGCCTCCCTGGTGCTCGCACCAGCGCGCGACATCGCGGCCACTGCCGCGAGGCGCTCCGCGCCGGAGCGCCCGTCCCCCAGATGGCCGGAACCGGACCGATCGCGCCCGCTCTGCCACAGGATGCTCATGCCGCCACATCGAGCCCTGGCTCAGGCGAGACACGGCGCAGCCCCCGCGCGGTGGCACGTTCCATGAGCGCGGGCAAGCCGGGCCCCTGTGCCACCGAACCGTCACCTCCGATGCTGAGAGCAGGCGTCGCGCACAACTCGCCGTCGACAAGCTCGAGGCTCGCGATTGTCGACACGCGCCGCACCCCCTCGTCGCGCTCCACATGGACAACGGCATCGAACGCGGCAGCGGCGTGCAGAGTGACGGCAACCTCGCTGAGCCCGGCGAGCGCACCCAAAGCGATGAGGCGTGCCGGAACGTCCGCGGCGGTGTTGGCATGGAGCGTGGTGAAGCCACCGTGCCCTGTGTTGAGAGCGAGCAGCATCTCGCGCACCTCGGCGCCGCGACACTCGCCGACAACGAGGCGGTCCGGTCGCATCCGCAGCGCCTCCCGCACCAATTGCGCAAGCCCCACCGCACCCGCGCCATCGACATTCGGTCGTCGCTCAACAAGCCGCACCACGTGCGGATGGTCTGGTCGCGCCTCCCCCGCCTCCTCGATCAGCACAATCCGCTCGGCGGAATCGACCTCGCCCATGAGAGTCGACAGCAACGTGGTCTTCCCCGTGCCCGTCGCGCCTGTCACCACGATCGAAGCCCGCGCGTGCACGAGACCTCGCAGAATCCGCTCGACGTCCTCATGAACCATCCCCAAGCGGCGCAAGTCGTCCCAGTCGAGAGCGGCCCCTCGTACCCGCCGGAGCGACATCGACGCACAGCCATCAGCAATGGGCGGCAGCACCGCATGGAATCGCGTCCCGTCGGGAAGTCGCGCATCGACCGTGGGACTTGCGTCGTCCAGACGGCGGCCGCTCAACGCCGCCAAGCGCACGGCGAGGGAGCGCACATCGCTCGCCAGCGTCGGCAGGATCGCAAGCGGCGCAAGGTCCCGCGCGTGTTCAAGACCCATGCCGCGGTCGAGCCACACGTCACCAGGTCCGTTGATGAGCACGTCGGTGACCCCCGGCACTTCCCAGAGGTCTCGGAGCCACCGGGGCATCCAGTCATATGGCGTCATGACCACACCGTGCGCTGAGGTCCGACAATCGACCGCCTCGCCCCTGCCGCCCTGGGGAGAGCACGCCTGCGCGAGGCGCGCAGAACATCATCGTCAGCGCCGCCCAGAGGCATGTGTCACTCGACCTACCAAGGCAGACATTGCCCGGTTACGCTGGGCCTATGGCCGCGCGCTCAGCAGCTTTCTTCGACCTCGACAAGACGATCATCGCGACGTCGTCGTCGGCGGCTTTCTCGCGCCCGCTCATGGAGCAGGGCCTCTTCACCCGGGCCGACGCTGTCCGGGCTGCCTACGCCCACTTCCTGTTCAGCGTCGGCGGCGCTGACGAGCGCCAGACAAACCGCCTGCGCGATGCGCTGTCGGAACTGGTGAAGGGCTGGGACCTCGCCAAGGTGACGGAGATCGTCGCCGAGACGGTTCACGACCTCATCGACCCAGTGGTGTACGAGGAGGCCCTCGCACTGATTCGCCGCCACCAGGCAAATGGTCGCGACGTTGTCATCGTCTCAGCGTCCGGCGCCGAGCTCGTGGCACCGATTGCGGATCTCCTGGGCGCCGAGCACTGGATCGCCTCCGAGATGGAGATCAAGGACGGCGTCTACACCGGCGAGATCACTTTCTACGCCTATGGACCGGCGAAAGCGGATGCGATCAAGAAGCTTGCCAAGGCCCGTGGCTACGACCTGTCGGCGTGCTACGCGTACTCCGACTCGATCACGGATGAGCCGATGCTCAGCGCCGTTGGGCACGGTTTTGTCGTCAACCCTGATCGCGCGCTTCGCCGCGCCGCGATCGAGAACGGCTGGGGCGTGCTCCGTTTCCGCAAGCCGGTCGCTCTCCGACGCACCACAGCAACGGGGCCGACAATCGCCACAGTCGCAGCGGTCGCCGTTGCCGCAACCGTTGCGGCGGTGCTCGTTGGTTCGGCGCGCGCTCGCAAGCGCCGCCGCGAAGACGACGCCGTCTAGTCCGTCACACGCCGACGGACCCGATCATCCGCTCTTGCGGCGGAACTGCTGAGGCGCGTGGGCCTCACCATTTCCATGCAGGTGCGCTGCCTCTGCCGCGGCGCTCGTCCGCGGACGCGCTTTGTCAGTGGCGCCCACAGCGTCGGCCATCGCCTGCTGGGCATCGCCCTCCTTGACCTTGGCCAAGAACTCCTCAGCGTCCTTCCCACGCAGCATCGTGGCGAGGCGATCACCATGGAAGATGTGCACCTCACCGTTGATTCGGGTCCGGTAGTCGTAGCCCTTGTTTCCGCTCATAGCCCCATAGGACCACGCCGCGGGGGCGGGCGCAACCGGCCGAGCTTGGTCGGTCCGCGATCACCCGACACAACCTTTTCCTCACGTGGGCCGTAGGTTGAATGACAGATCGGCGATGAAGTGACTCGGGAGGGTCCGTGGCGCGGTGGCAGGGGTTCTATGACGAGCTCTCCTCGACACGCTACCCCGCGCTCCTCGCGTATGCGGTCGCGCTGTCCGGTCAGCGCGCGACAGCCGCAGACCGTGTCCAAGAGGCGCTGGTGCGCACCGT
>CAZRHL010000031.1:0-7322 GCA_964600005.1 uncultured Demequinaceae bacterium | reverse complement strand
GTGGCTGTTTTTCTTTTCCGCGCCCCCCCCCCCCCCCCCCCCCGGCGCCCTGGCGTTGGGGGTCGCGGCCCCCGCCCCCCCCGCGACAGCCGAAGACCTTGTTCAAGAGGCGCTGGTGCGCACCTTCTCAATGCCGCGACGCCTTCACTCGATGCAGCATGCCGAGTACTACGTGCGCCGAGCGATCGCCACGCTCTTCATCGACGACAAGCGCCGCGAGGCCCTCTTTCTTCGCACGCAGGCCCGCATGGCGTCGGGAGAGGCGGAACCGGCGAGGGCCGTCGAAGTCGACGAGCGCGACGCCGTCACAGCCGCACTGCTCACCTTGCCGCCGCGCATGCGTGCTTGCGTCGTGCTGCGCTATTACGACGACTACACGATGCGACAGGTAGCGGACACGCTCGGCATCGCGATCGGCTCCGTCAAGCGCTACCTGCATGACGCATCCGAGCTGCTGAGGGCCACCCTTGGCGCGGACGAGGACAAGCAAACGATGTGGGTGGAACCCGCTTCACGCAGCAAAGGAGGGTACTGAGATGCCCACACTTCACGAGTTGTTCGCCACCTCGATTGATGAGCGCGCGCTTCGCTACGCCGTAGACGATCCCGGCGCACGCGCGGAGACCCTGGGCCGCATCCGCCGGGCGCGTCGCCGCAACACGGTTGCGACCGGCACCACGTCCGCCATCGCGGTGACGAGCGGATTCTTCGTCGCCGCGCAGGGAGACAACGGCCTCGCTTCCCCGGCAGGCGGTCCGGCCGACGCTGCGGGCGAGGTGGTCATTGACCTCGCCAACCTTTCTCCTTTCCCCACTCTTTCCGGGATCGGGCCCGACGCCGTGTGCGGTGCATCGATCGATGACATCGGCGGCGCGGCAAGCGCAGATGGCTTCGCCATTGACACGTCGTCGCTTCAAGAGTCGGTGCTCGGCGCCGAGGGTGGCTACACACAAGTGCGCACCGCTGTCACCTACACGGGCGAGCCCCGTCAACCCGCGTTCGTTGACACGGGGTATGCCGTGATCGTGACCGACGGGACGGTGGTTGCTCTTGTCGATCCCAGTCCGAACCCTCGCTTTGAACGGTTGGACAGCGGCTCGGAGTGGGTTGAGTACGTGACCTTGAAGGGCGGGGCAGACACCTCGATCCGGAGCTGCAATGGCGAGACGCTGAGGCCAGGCGAGTACGAGGTGTACGTGATCGCGCAAGCCCAGATCTCAGAGGAGCTCTTAGCTCGCCAACTGCTCGCGGAACAAGGAGTGGTGCTTGCTCCCGGGGGCAAGCACGAGTGGGCGCCGGGCTCTGAGGCATGCGAGCAGGAAGCGCGCTTCCCCACCACCGGCGCGCGCGTGCTCCAGTGCCAGCCGGAACTCGCGCCAGACGTGCTGATCGATTGGGACAGGTCAACCGCGACCGTCCCGTACTCTCCGTCCCTGTACAGCGGGGACCTATCTGTTCTTCTTGTATCAACGCCGCTGCCGCTCACCATCACCGGCGCCACTGGGATCAGTGCTCCGGAGCCTGAGACGGACGAGGCCGGCGACGCGGTGACGGGTGATGTCGAGTACATCGAATGCGAGCGCCTGCGTCAATGGGAGGAAGAGATGGCGCTCCAGGGCTACACCCTCGGCGACGGCACACGTCGTATTGAAGGCGGTCTCACTTGGTGCGAAGGCGTCTCCACCGTGCAGGCGAATCCCGACGGCACCGGCGTGTCGATCTTCACCGTGCCGTAGGCCGCCCCAGCCGAAAATGCCGCCTCCTTCGGGCCACCTCAGCCCTATCGCTTGTTCGCCCACCGGGATCTCAGCACCGGCCGCTCGAGGTACCTCCAGCTGACGGTTGCAACGGCATACGCAAGGACAAGCACGGTGACGGAGATCCACGCGAAGCGAGCGAGGTCATCGATGGCGCCGTACACGTACTCGCCGCGGGTGAGGTACTCCATCAGGTAAAGCAGCAGGTAGTGCCAGATGTAGAGACCAAACGACACGGTTGCGGTGTAGCGGAAGAAACGGTTGTCGAGGATCCTTCCCACCACTCGCGAGTGCGCCATGCCGACAAGGGCGAGGCCGGCAAAGGCCGCCAACAGGGGGAACAAGAACGGCTGGCTCTGGAAGGGGTTCTCCAGGTAACGCGGCTCTTTGGGCGATGCGGTGAGAGCGACGAGTGCGGCAAGCCCTGCGAATCCCACCCAAGCGAGGATGTCGAAGCGCCAACAGCGTCGGCCGTCGCGCAGCTGCCACCACACGATGACTGCTGCGGCGATCACCCCGATCGCGAAATGCCCGAAGAACCCCACCGGGTTGTAATACGGCATCCACTCTTTGGCCCCGCCCACCACTCCGTACTGCCAGCCCTTGCCGATGGCGTCGGTCTGAAACACGGTGATGACCACGTGATTGAGCGCGGCCACCACCGCAAAGACCGCCACCCAGAACCACACGGAGAACCTGAAGCCACGCCGCCCAAGGGCGAACATCGCGATCATGGCGAGCGGCATGAGGACATAACTGAAAACCTCGAGCGAAATCGACCACAGGGGGCCATTGCTCTCAGTGGGGAACCACGTCACGTAGTGGAAGCCGGACGTGAAGGTCGCACCCGAAAGCAGTCGCCACCACGGTGCTTCGACGTTGTCGAAAATGAGGAAGCCCACCGCGAAGCTGACAATGAGACTCGCCCAGTACCCGGGCGCAATGCGGGCAAAGCGGCGACGGGCATAGTGGCCGACGCTCGGGCGGGAGGCGCCGGTGAGGTACGCCTTCCAGAACGGCAGGCTCAGCAGCATCCCGGACAGCACGAAGAAGATCGAGACGCCGTAGGCGCCCTTCATCATCGCGCCCTGGAGGAAGTCGAGCCACCCGGGGTTGCTCTCCATGCCCATGCGCTGGAACAGGTGCGAGAACACGACGCCCAATGCCGCGAGCGCGCGCATGCCGTCGGCGCCGGCGAGGCGGCTCGGTGGGTGCACAGCACCTGGTTGCGGGTCGGTCTCCGTGGTGGACGACATGCGCGAGAGATTAGCGCGGCGCCCGGACGTTCAGTGCCGCTTTCGCCCGAGCCCGTCATGTTGCCGCGCCGCACTCATCGACACGTAGCGTCGCGCGCGGTTTACGACCTGGGACCAAAGTCTTAGGCTGAGGTCATGGTCAACGACGCCCATGTCCCCACGTTGTCGCGTACCCGCCACACCATCGAGAACCTCCACCGCGAGACTCGACGCTTTGCGCCCGCCGCGGATTTTGCCGCGAGCGCGAATGCCACCGCGAACGAATATGAGCTCGCGGCGGCCGACCGCCTCCAGTACTGGCGAGACGCCGCACACCGCCTCGCGTGGAAGAAACCGTTCACCGAGACGCTCGACTGGTCCGACGCTCCCGTCGCGCGGTGGTTCGCCGACGGCGTTCTCAACGCGTGTGACAACGCCGTCGACCGGCATGTGCGCGAGGGCCGCGGCGAGCGGGTTGCCTTTCACTTCGAGGGCGAGCCCGGTGACACGGAGACGATCACGTACGCCAGCCTCCTTGAGCGCGTCCAGAAGGCGGCACGAGCACTCGAGAGCCTCGGCGTCGGCAAGGGTGACCGCGTCGCCATCTACTTGCCGCAGATCCCCGAAGCCGTGGTCGCGATGCTTGCGTGCGCCCGCGTCGGCGCCATTCACTCTGTTGTCTTTGGCGGCTTCAGTGCGGACAGCCTGCGCCAGCGCATCGACGACGCTGAGGCCAAGCTCGTCATCACGGCCGACGGCGGCAACAGGCGCGGCACACACCTTGCCCTCAAGCCGCTTGTCGACGAGGCAATCGCCCCGAGCGCGGATCACCCGACCCCTGCCGCGAGCGTCGAACACGTGCTCGTCGTGCGGCGCACGGGCCAGGACACGGGCTGGACCGACGGGCGCGACCTGTGGTGGCACGACGTCGTGGACCCGCAGCCTGCCGACCATGAGCCCGTGTGGGTCGAGGCGGAACACCCGCTGTTCATCCTCTACACGTCAGGCACCACCGGCACCCCCAAGGGCCTCTTTCACACGACGGGCGGTTACCTCACGGGCGTCGCACACACGCATCGGCTCGTGTTCGACCTCAAGCCCGAGACGGACGTGTACTGGTGCACCGCAGACATCGGTTGGGTGACCGGGCACTCGTATGTGGTCTACGGGCCGCTCATCAACGGCGCCACGCAGGTCCTCTACGAGGGCACCCCGAACACTCCGCACGAGGGTCGGTGGTGGGAGCTCATCGAGAAGTACAAGGTGACGATCCTCTACACCGCACCGACAGCGATCCGCACCTTCATGAAGTGGGGCGAGTCGATCCCCGCGACGTTCGATCTCAGCTCGCTGCGCCTGCTCGGCTCGGTCGGTGAGCCCATCAACCCCGAGGCCTGGATGTGGTACCGCCGGGTGATCGGCGGTGACCGTTGCCCCATCGTCGACACATGGTGGCAGACCGAGACCGGCATGATCATGATCTCCCCGCTGCCCGGCATCACCGACACCAAGCCCGGCTCGGCGATGACTGCCGTGCCCGGAGTCGTCGTTGACGTGGTGAACGATGAGGGCCAATCGGTGGGCAAGGGCAATGGCGGCTACCTGGTGATCCGTGAGCCGTGGCCGGCGATGCTGCGTGGAATCTGGGGCAACCGCGAACGATACGAGTCGACGTACTGGAGCCGCTTCCCCGGCATGTACTTTGCCGGCGACGGCGCCAAGACCGATGAGGACGGCGATGTGTGGCTCATGGGCCGCGTCGACGACGTGATGAACGTGTCCGGTCACCGCCTCTCGACCACGGAGATCGAGCACACTCTCGTGTCGCACCCGTGGGTCGCAGAAGCGGCTGTCGTGGGGGCGAGTGACGCCATCACCGGCCAAGCGGTGGTCGCCTTTGTCATTGTCCGCAGTGACGCCGACGCTGTTCCCGAGGACGGTGACGAGGTCGCGGCGGCGCTGCGGGCGCACGTGAGCAAGCACATCGGTGCGCTCGCGAAGCCGCGCGACATTCTTGTCGTGTCCGAGGTGCCGAAGACTCGCTCGGGAAAGATCATGCGCCGCCTGCTCCGCGACGTGGCAGAGAACCGGCCGATCGGCGACGTGACGACCCTCGCGGACTCGTCGGTCATGGACGCGATCAAGGCCGGACTCGCAGCGGGCCGAGCGGACTGAGCGCCAGGCGCTGTCACGGTGAGACGCCGCCAGTCGCCAAGAACGAAAGAAGGGGCGCGGTCTGTGTGACCGCGCCCCTTCCCGTGTCTGCGTGTTACGGCAGTGAGGTGAAGGTCGGCGTGTAGTGGACTTCGCCTGCGTCGGTGTAGCGGCCGAAGATGACGAGCTCGATGTCACCAGTCACCGAGGTGGGCAAGAACACCTCTTGGTAGAACTTGAAGTTCGTGCCCACAGTGACCTGAGCGTCGTACGTCGACTTGTAGCCAGCGGCCTCGACTGCGTCGACGTTGCACCAACCGAACTCGTCGACAACCTTGCCGTCAGCGAGGACGTCGAAGTACGGGATGTCGGCGTAGGACGTCGTGATGTTGTCGTCGTAGATCCGGCTCGGAGCCATCTCGCCGATGATGACGAAGCAACGGCCCTCGTCGTCGCTGTATTCGTGCAGCGGGACCTCGACAACGCCGTCGAACTTGCCTTCCCACACGGTGCCTTCTTCGCCGTAATAGGAGGTGTCGTAGACCCACGGCTCGCTCATGTCGAAGGGACCAGAGTTCGACGGCCGCTTTGTCGGCAGGGGATCGTCTTCAGGGTCGTCTTCGCCCGGAGTAGGCTCGGTCGTCGGCTTCGGAGACTCGCTCGTGACAGCCGGCTCAGCCTTCTTGTCACCGTCGTCATCACTCGACGAACCGAGGAAGTAGCCGAGGCCGGTACCCGCGCCAAGCATGACGATCGCGAGCACGATGGTGAGCCACCACGGGGCACCCTTGCTCGGAGTGCTTGCCGCAGCGGGGTAGGTGCCCGTGGTCGGTGCGTATGCCGGCGGGGCGGCCACGGCCGTCTGACCGGTGGTGACCGGCTCAACGTACGGCGGCGGTGCGATCGGCGCACCAGCGTCGGCGGCAGGAGCGTCGGGAACAGCGGGAAGTACCTCGGTCGCAGCGGCGGGGGCCTCGGCGGGTGCGGCGTCGGCGGCGGGTGCGGCGTCGGCGGCAGGTGCAGCGTCGGCGGCAGGTGCAGCGTCGGCGGCCTTGGGCGAACGGTGATCCGTCCACGCCTGGCCGTCCCAGTAACGAAGCTGGGTCGGGTCGTCGGGGTCGTCGTACCAGGCCGCGGGAGTTGAATTGGTTCCGTCAGACACGGAAAACCCCTCTCGGAAATGTGGCCGGCGTCCTCAGCCAGCGCAGTGGCACCACATTGCCACAGGCATGTGGCCTGCGTCACTGTCGAATGGCCAGTTTTGGGGAGCATTACCCATCTGTTCGCGGCGCCGGCCACCGTCGCGTCTCCGCCCGTCGCGTCCTGCCCCGTCGCGGGGGCACCTAAAACCGAGCCCTCGCGTCTCCGCCCCGCCTACGCCCCAGAAACCCAACGCGATTTGCGGTGCTCACGCGATGCAAAAGGGGCACCCTGCACGGGGCAACCAGCGCGCGCAAGAGGCCGACGTCGGTCCGTGTCTTGCATACTTATGTGTACGATCTTCGGAATGCCTGGAACGAACCAGGCCTCTCGATCAAGGACTGATGCATCGTGTCGCAAGACAGAGTGTGGATGACGGTCGGGGCCTACGAGCGACTTCAAGCCGAGCTGGAAGCGCTCACGGCCGCCGGTGCGACCGCGGACGACGCAGCCCTCAGCCGGGCTGTGGAGCTTCGCGACCTCTTGAGCCGGGCGCAGACGGGCCAAATGCCCGATGACGGACTGGTCGAGCCTGGAATGCTCGTGACGGTGCGCTTCGATGACGACGCCTCCGAACTGACCTTTGTCCTCGGCGATCGCGTGCTGTTGACGCTCGACGACTCCCTTGACGTGCCGGTGTACTCACCATCCTCGCCCCTCGGTGCCGCCATCAATGGCATCAACGTGGGAGATCAGACCGTGTTCAGCGCACCGCGCGGGGACCGGCGATTGACAGTCATTGAGGCCCGCCCGGTCTCGTAGTGCCTACGAGCCGGGAGTCGGTCCGGCTCAACTCGGGCCGTCCTTCCTGGCTTGAGCCTGGAAAGGACAACCATGGATTCCTTGGATCCGCGACTCGTTCCCGTCTTCGACGAAGTCGTTCGACGCAACCCTGCGGAGCCGGAGTTCCACCAAGCCGTTCGCGAGGTGCTCGAAAGCCTCACGCCCGTGGTGGACAAGCATCCCCAGTACGCCG
>CAZRHL010000030.1:11761-17988 GCA_964600005.1 uncultured Demequinaceae bacterium | reverse complement strand
GGCGACTGGTCGGTGACGAACGGCGTTGTCACCTCAGGTGGAATCGAGTTGCAGGAGGGCGAGTACGAACTGCTCACTGTCATCTCTAGCGGTGAATCCGACGTCGCGTCAGTGCTGCCTTCGGGAGGCTTTGTCCTTCTCGACACCACGCTCACCCCGGCGCTTGAGGCCGAGGGCTATGCGCGCGACCTCATCCGTCAGATCCAGGATGCCCGCAAGGCGGCCGGACTGAACGTGGGCGACCGTATTGTGTTGGCGCTCACTGTTCCTGCTGACCGTGCCGCGGCTGTCGAAAGCCACCGCGACCTCATTGCGAAGGAAGTGCTCGCAACCGAGTTCTCGGTCGCAGCCGGCGACGAATCGATCGCAGTGACGAAGGCGTAGGAGCGCGCGGGTGGGGCACAACTGCGCCCCACCCTCCGCTGCTTACGCGAGGTGAGGAACCGGCTCCCCGGAGTGCCACGCCGTGACGGCGGCCACAGCGATGCGCGAGTGACCGGCGACGACATCGTCGGACGCACCGGCGATGTGTGGCGTCAGCGTGACGTGAGGCATGTCGAAGAGCTCGTGCCCGGCGGGCAAGGGCTCCTCGTAGAACACATCGAAACCGGCCGCAGCAATGCGTCGCTCTCTCAACACCGTCATCAGCGCGGTTTCGTCGATGATCGCGGCGCGGCCCGCATTGATGAGAATTGCATCCGCCTTGAGCAAGGCAAGCTGTTCCGCGCCGATCATGCCAAGCGTCTGCGGGATCTCTGGAACGTGGATCGACACAATGTCGGATTGTGAGAGAGCTTCCTCAAGACTCACGACGCGCGCCGCGTCACCAAAGTGGTCGGCACCGAGGAAGGGGTCATAGACAAGGACATTCATTCCAAAGCCGCGCGCGCGCTGAACGACGCGAGAACCGATCGCGCCACCGCCGATGACGCCGAGCGTCCTTCCCGTCAGGCCAATGCCGCGGAACGTCTCGTACGGTTCATACACATCGGAGGGAGTCCACTCGCCACTCCTCATCCATGACTCGGCACGGCTGAGCTGACGCACAGTCGCGAGGAGGAGCGCCATCGTGAAATCGGCGGTCACATCGGCATTGCGTCCCGGCGTCGTGGCGACCGCAACGCCACGCGCCGCGCAGGCGGCGAGGTCAACGGTGACAGGCTTGGCGCGGCACGAGACAACGAGCGACAACTCGGGTGCGGCGTCAAGTGTTGCTTGGTCGACGCGATCGAGTTCAACGATGACGACGTCGGCCTTTTCGAGAGCGTCCCCGAGGTTCTGCTCGGCGAGGGAGGCACCATCCATCCGTGGTTCACGGACGGTGACGTCGGCGAAGGCGCGCAGTTGCTCGATGGAGTGGGGATCAAAGGGGGCCGTCACGAGAATTCGCGGGCGGGGGACAGGCATGAGAGCTCCTTTAGGGGGCGGGTGTTGGGCTGGGCGAAGCGGCGTCTCGAAGGGGTGCGAGGACATGCCACGTGTCACGGACAGAGTTGCGGATCTGGATGAATGCGCGGTGTGCGCTCGCGTAGAAGTCCACGTCTTCGACCAGTGGCGCAAACTCCTGTTGGGGTGCCGCCATGCGGGCCACGGCCTCCTCGATCGCGATGCCACGACCACCTGCGAGCGCGAGCGCGGCGGCGCCGCGCGCGCCCACCTCGGGATCGTTGACTCGCACAACCACCCGCTGCGTCACGCTTGCCAAGAGCTGACACAACAGATCGGACGCGGCCCCGCCTCCGCACACACGCAGGGGACCGGTTGCGGGGGAGAGGACGTTGAGGCACTCGGCGACGGCAAACGCCACCGCTTCATATGCCGCACGCATCAACGACTCAGGCGCCGTGGTGATGCGTGCGCCTATCCATCCCGCGGCAGCGTGCGGATCGACAAACGGCGCACGCTCTCCCGCGGTCGCAACGTACGGCAAGAACACCGCGCCGTTGCTGCCTCGCGGCGCCTGCGCGGCCCGCGCTTCGATCTCGTGCCATTCGCGATAGTCCCAACCGAGCATGTCTCGTGCCCACGTGAGGTTGGGAATGCCATTCATGGGCGACATGCACTCGAGCACCGCGGTGCCCGTGCCCGTGGCGAGAATCGTGCTCGTGCCCGACGCCGCAGCGTCGGCCGATTCACGAATGGTGCCGACAAACGCTGTCGTACCAAGCACAACATACGTGTCGCCCACGTTGAGTGCGCCCAGCCCGACGCCACCCGCAACCGTATCCATCATCCCGGTGACCACTGGTGTTCCGGCAGGCAGGCCGAGTTCTGCGCTTGCGCTTTCCGTCACAAAGCCCGCGATGGCGGCGGCGGGAAGAAGTGGCGCGAGCCGTTCACGCATGTGCTCATGTCCGAGGTGGTCGAAGAGCGCTTGAGAGTATGTGCCGCTGTGTGGATCGAGATAGGTCCGCGATGCGTCGGTTGCGTCAGTGGCGACCACTCCCGTCATGCGCAAACGAATCCAGTCCTTGCAATTGACATGCATTGCAGTCGCATTGAGCCGGTCTGGATCATGGCGGCGAGCGTGTTCGACGAGCATTGCAAGGGCCCCAGGGAAAGGCGGGGAGCCGGTGATCGACGTCATCGCGTCAACCCAGCCGCGTTTGCGCCAGTCGTCAATATCGGCAGCGGCGCGTGCGTCGAGCCATAGTGCGGCGGGGCCCACCGGACGGTGATCGGCGTCAATCCACCACGCCCCGTCACCTTGGCCGGTGACGCATGCGGCACGAATGCTGACCGAACCTGCTGCTGCGACAGCCTCGCGGGTGGCAGCGGCCACTGCATCCCACACCGCGTCCATGTCGCAGGTCACCTCACCATGCACACCGTGCGTGATGGGCACGGCGCCGTGTGCGATCCCCAGTACCGCTCCATCAGTCGAAAACACGACGGCCTTGCACGAGGTGGTGCCTGCGTCGATGCCGACGACGGCTTCTGCGGCCGTCATCTCGCGCCCGCCACAAATGTGCAGGTATACGTGCAAATGTGCGAGGCAGGGCGCGCGAGTACATCCATATGAAGCATATGACTAGACCTCGTTCAGCAGGGACTGTGCAGTGTCGTAATCGGTAACGACGGCATTGACCAAGCGGGCACCAAGCGCGGCGCGCATCGCCTGGAGCTTGTGGGGGCCGTGGGCAAATGCGATACGGAAGGGGATGCTCCGGAGGTGGTCGAGCCGCAGGCCCACGACGCGATCGTCGAGTTCGCTCGGGACCAGCTCGCCTGCCGCGTCGAAGTACCGACCAGACAGGTCGCCCACGGCGCCGCCGCTGGCGAGAGTCGAACGCATCGAATCGGGCAATGAGTTGAACAGCAGTCCCGGGTTATCGCCTGTTCCGCCGATGCCCGTGAGCAGGATCGATGCCGACGCTGCGGTCTCAAGCACCTGTGACAACTCGGGCTGCGTGAGGGTGGCGCGGGCGGTGTGAGAGTCCGGCGCCACCAACGTTGCCGGAAGTCGGTACGACCGGCCGCCCGTGCGCTGCGCGAGAAGCATGGCGATCTCCGCGGGACTTGACCCGTCAGAAAGTCCAGACCAGCCGCCGCTTACCGGAACGAAGACTCCGCCGAGCGGTGCAGTCGGGAGCGCCTTGCTCACGCTTGATACCGCGGTGGACAGACTCACTGCCACCGTTGATCCGCTGTCGATGACCGATTTGAGAGCCTCGGCGCCAAAGCTGCTGAAGGCAGCGTCGGCCTTGATCGGGTCCGACGGCGACGGAGCAACCCATGCCTGGCGCAAGCCAAACCGCTCGGTGAGCGCATGTTCGACGTCGACGAACGGACTTGCTTGCGAGTGAACCCGAATCTCGACGATGCCTTTCTCGCGCGCCTCCTGCAACAGTCGCGTCACTTTGACGCGCGAGATGCCAAAGATGTCTGCGATCTCTTGGTGCGTGAGTCCGTGCTCGTAGTACAAGCGCGCAATGCGGCCAATCACGTCAGGCTCCTCCCCATGATGCCTGGTTCACCGACTCGCGGATGCGAACGCATCTACCTGCGCGCGGTCGATAATCCCCGCGTCAGAGCCTAGGCCGGTTGCCACGAGCGAGCCGCAGGCCACCCCGAGTTGAACGGCATCCGTCGGGCTCATCTTTTCGACGACGCCGGCGATGAGGCCCGCGGAAAATGCGTCTCCGCATCCCGACGTGTCGACAACGTCCACCGCAATCGCAGGCGTGACAAACCGGTTGCCGGCTGCGTCGGCGTAGAGGGCGCCGTCCGCACCGAGCGTGATGACGGCGGCCCCGACGCCGCGCTCAAGGAACCATGTTGCGGCATCATCCGGACTCGTTGTGCCGCTGATCGCGATTGCGTCTTCGTCATTTGGCAGGAAGTAGTCGAGGTGCGGGTAGCACGGGCCAAAGAGCGCCTCTTGATCCCGATCAGGGGAGAAGATGAGATCCATCGACGTCGTGAGGCCCAACTCGCGGGCCTTCTTCAAGACGACCGCCGTTGGCTCGCCATCAAGCAGCGCCATGAGCGACGTCCCACCGATGTGGAGATGACGAGCGCCGGCGACCACATCCCAGTCAATGTGCGCAGCGGAGAGCAGCGCGTTGGCGCCGATGACGTGGAGAGCGGGGCGCTCACCGTTGGGGCGGATTGGCAACATCGTTGCCGAGGTGGGGGCCGACGCCTCGAGGTGCAGTTGAGAGACATCAACGCCCTGTTCGCCCATGCGGCGCACAAGCCATTCGCCCAGTTCATCGGCTCCCACCACGCCAATGGTGGCGACGTTCACGCCGAGCTTTGCGAGATCAACGGCGGTTGCGGCACAGGTGCCCGCAGGCGTCATGTGAATGCGCTCAAGAAGAGCGAGGCCCTGCCCGGCCGGAACGGCAGGTACGGGGTAACCAAGGATGTCCACGATGTGAATACCCATGGTGATTACGTCGGGCTGGTGAGTCGTCATTGGTCAACGAGCCTTCATCATCAGGGTGTCACCAGCAGCAAACCTCGCTGTTTGCGCTGGCCTTTGACACCGAGCGTGAATGCACCGTAGCATGCCCGGACTGCACTATGGAACGTGTAGATGAACATTTGTTCACTTCAACGAAGAAGAGGGAAGTCCCCACTATGCAACGACGCATACGTACCCTGCTTGCCGCGGGCGCGGCCATCGCACTGTCCTCCGTCCTGGTTGCCTGCTCGTCCGACTCCGGCTCCTCCACTACGTCAAACCCCACGACGTCCGGCTCAGGAGCAGCGGCCTCAAATGCCCCCGACTCCGGAGAACTCAGCCTCGAAGGCAAGGTCATTGGCATTGCCGTGGTTGGCACCCAGCACTTCTGGGACCGCGAAGCATTCCAAGGTGCTGTTGACGAGGTTGAGCGCCTTGGCGGCACCGTCATCACGACCGACGGCGGCCGTGACAACACGGTGCACGCCGAAAACCACGACGTATTCCTCACTCAGAACGTCGATGCCGTCATCACCATTCTTGGTGACGATGCTGTAGAGCCGAAGCTTGAGGCGCTGCAGGCTGCAGGCATTCCGGTGTTCGGTGTCGACCGCGACTCCGAGTTTGCCGTCAACAACTCACAGTCCGACAACGAGGCGGCTGGCGAAGCCGCAGCGCGGATTCTCGGTGACTATCTCGATGGTGAGGGTCAGGTCGCTGTCTTCAACGCATTCAGCGAGAGCCTGTCCTTCTGCGGTGTGCGCTACAACTCGTGGCGCACCACGCTCGAGAACGAGTACCCCAACATCGAGCTGCTTGAACCCGAGCTGGCAGAAGAGTTCTCGAACGCCCCTGAGGATGCACGCCAGCAGACGATGACGCTGCTCGAGCGTTACGGCAAGGGCAGCATCAGCGCCATTCACGTGGCGTGCTGGGACCAGCCCGCGATCGGTGTGGTCCAGGCGATTCAGGACGCTGGCCGTGACGACGTGGTGGTCACCGCGATCGACGCCGGTCCCGACACCCTCGAGATCATGATGGAGCCGGGCAGCCCGTTCATCGGCAACGTGGCGCAGCAGCCGCGCTTGATTGCCACCTACGCCGCGCAAAACGTCGCCAAGTTCCTCGCAGGCGAGACGGTCGAGGAGCAGACGTACGTCGACATCTTCCCGGCCGATGGCCCGGAGGGTGCTGCCGACGTCTACAAGAAGCTCGGCTACGACAAGTAGCGCGGGTCCCTTCCCTAGCTAGAAGTGGTCGCGGGGCGGCCACACCCGGCCCCCCGACCCCCCGCACCCCAGGAGCCACGCAAGGGCCC
>CAZRHL010000030.1:5063-11751 GCA_964600005.1 uncultured Demequinaceae bacterium | reverse complement strand
GTCTACCCCACGCGGGGAAACGAAACGTCGGGGGGGCCCCTCCCCTCTATAGTGGGGGTGGGGGGGCGCAATCCCGCTGCCCCGCGACCCAGCGAACCCAAGGAGCAAGGCATGGGCACCCCATCTCAGCCTGCCGCGGTAGAGCTCGCAGGCATCTCCAAAATCTTCCCGGGCGTCAAAGCGCTCGACAATGCGACGTTGAGCGTGGCACCAGGCGAAGTCCACGGTCTCATCGGCGAAAACGGCGCAGGCAAGTCCACTCTCATCAAGATTCTTGCGGGTGTGTACCGCCACGACGCAGGATCAGTGCGCATTCACGGCGAAGAGGTCCACGACGTCACGCCTGGCGCGATGCGTCGGCTTGGCCTCCGCTTCATTCACCAAGAGCTCCACCTTGTCCCGCATTTCACTGTCGCCGAGTCGGTCTTCATGGGGCAGGAGGAGCAACGGTGGTACGGAATCCGCCACCGCCACATGCGCAAGCGTGCCGCCCAGGTATTGCACGACTTGCTCGGTGTCGACATCGACCCGGGCGCATTGATTCGCGACATCTCGCCTGCAGAACGCAAGCTCGTCCAGGTCGCTCGCGCTCTCGTCGAACCCGGCGCCCGCGTCGTCGTCTTCGATGAGCCCACTGCTCCGCTCGCCCACGCTGAAGTGTCGCGAGTTCTCGACGCTGTGCGCCGTCTGCGCGACAGCGGGATTGCCATCGTCTATGTCTCTCATTACCTCGAGGAGATCACCGGCCTGTGTGATCGCGTCACGGTGTTCCGCAATGGCACCGATGTGGGTGTTGTCGAGGATGTTCATGACGGCGACACGAGCACCCTCATCCGCATGATGACGGGTCGCGACGTCGGTGATCTCTTCCCACCGCGTGGTGAGCACTCGGAGAGCGTCCATCTGTCGGTGAACGGCTTGAGTGATGGGCGCACGTTCGCCGATGTCGATCTCACCGTGCGGGCGGGCGAAGTGGTCGGCATTGCCGGTCTTCTCGGTTCCGGCGCAGCCGAGCTCGTCGATACCTTGATGGGCCTGCGCAAAGCCCGCGCCGGTACCGTCTCGATCGCGGGTGGCAAGACTCGCATCACCTCTCCTGCGCACGCTCTGGCAGCCAAGATGGTCTTGATTCCACGGGACCGACGCTCGGATGGGCTGGTCCTGGACTTCACCGTCGAGGACAACATCAGTCTGTCCACCCTCGACGAGGTGTCGACATTCGGACTCGTCAAGGAACGTGCCGTGCGGGCACGAGCCGATGACATGATCCGACGGCTCGACATTCGCCCGCCCGCACCGCGTCAACAAGCACGGTTCCTCTCGGGAGGCAATCAGCAGAAAGTCGTCCTCGCGCGGGCACTTGAGGCCGACGCGACCGTCCTCGTCTTCGACGACCCAACCGTGGGCGTTGACATTGGGGCAAAGGCCGAGATCTACCGGCTTATCGCCGATCTCGCCGCAAAGGGTGCGGCGGTCGTCGTGTCATCCAATGACCCGGCAGAGATCCTCGGGCTGTGTCACCGCGTCGAAGTGATCGTGCGCGGTCGCATCACCGCTTCTTACGCGACGGACGCGCTCACTCATCACGACCTTGTCGAGGCGATGACCTCGACTGTCACGAAGGTGGCATGACATGACGGCACAGTCCCCGGCACGTGTGATGCGGCACAGTATTCGCGACCGCGTCAATCGCCGCAGCCTCGAACGTTTCGCGCTACGGCGCGGACCAATCCTCGTCATCCTCGTCTTGCTGGGATACCTGGCGACTCAGTCCCCGCTCGTCCTCAGCGCGAACAACATCTGGTCGAGCCTCGTTCAAGCCGCGCCGATCGCCGTCGTGTCCTTTGGCCTCGCACTTGTCGTGATGGGTGGTGGCAACGACGCCGTCAACGGTGGTATTGACCTGTCGATCCCGGCGGGCGCGGCACTCGCCACGGTCATCATCGCGGATCAACTCACCAACAACGGCACTCCCTTTGTCGTGGCTTTCGCCATCGCCGTTGTCGTCGCCGTCGCTGTGGGCTGCGTGAACGCGTTCCTCGTGTCGAGAGTGGGCCTACCGCCCATCCTTGCCACGTTGGGAACGTATGTGAGCGTCGTCGGCATCTCTCGCGTCGTGAGTCAAAACCGGCGCATCAACGTCGATGATCCGGTCATTTTGTGGGTGCGTGATGCGGAGCTCCTCGGCGTTCGCGCTCCAGTGGTGCTCATGGCGATTCTCATGGTGCTCGTGTGGCTGCTTGGCCACCGCAGCGCGCTCGGAATGCGTATCCAAGCAAGTGGCGGAAGTCGAGACGCGGCGGAATCGGCGGGCATCAACGTGCGTCGCACCGTCGCCTACACCTATGTCCTTGCGGGAGCGATCGCGGGAATCGCCGCGGTGCTTCTCCTTGCCCGAGGTTCTGGGTCCAGTCCGGGCATCGACGAGCAGCTCCTCGTTGACATGGTCCTTGCCACCTTTGTGGGGGCCGCATTCTCGCCCCGCAATGCCGTGACCGTGCCCGGCGCGATGCTCGGCGCGATTCTCGTGGCGCTCTTGTCAAACGCGCTGATCCTCAACCGCGTCTCCAACTCGTGGGTTGACGGCTGGAAGGGCGTGCTCATCCTCGTTGTCGTGATTGCTGCGGCGTTCCAGACCAGGGAAAGGAAGTAACGGTGAACATCCGTGCTCTGATCGCCGCGCGCGGCTCACGACGTGCTCTTGTTGACCTTGCGCTACGTGGCGCGTTCATCATCATGTTCGCTCTGCTTTTCGCGCTGTTCTCAGTGCGATCACCCAGTTTCCTCACCGGATCCAACATGGTGAACATCCTTGAGGGGACCGCGATCTTGTTGATTGTGGCGTTGGCCCTCACGGTGGTCGTGCTGTCCGGCGGCATCGACTTGTCCGTTGGTGTCGCAGTCGACTTCGGTGCGTGGTTCACGGTGGTGGCCATGTTGTCATGGGGCTTGCCGTGGCAACTTGCCGTGCTGTGTGGACTAGGCGGCGGTGCGCTCATCGGTGTACTCAACGCCATCCTTATCGTCGTGTTGCGCGTGACCCCATTCCTCGCGACATTGGGCACCTTCTTTATTGGCCGCTCGGTACAGCAGATCGGCACTAATGGCGGTGCCAACATCAACTACCGCAACGCGCCCGAGGGTTTCCAACAGTTGGCAGGCGGCTCCACGTTGGGGGTGCCTAACGAGGTGTGGATCGTGGCGATGATCGCCGTCATCTTCTACATCGGCCTCACGCGCTCCACCCTTGGACGACGCATCGACGCCATGGGCGTGCAGGATTCGGCGGCTCGGGTCGCCGGCTTGCGCACTCGTCGGTACCGCGCCCTCGTCTACATCGGCTCGGGCGTGGTCGCATCCATTGCCGGCATTCTCTTGCTGTCGGGTTTGCGTATCTACACACCGCTGTCCGGGTTCTCGTACCTCCTTGACGGCATCGCCGCCGTCTTCATCGGAGCGTCGATTCACCGCCAAACTCGACCCAACGTCGTGGGCACGGTCATTGGGGTGCTGTTCCTCAGCATGCTCAATGTGGGCCTAGACCTCATGGGTATCGACTTCAACACCAAGGCTGCGCTGCGAGGCGTCGTACTCGTTGTCGCACTTGCCTTGGCCTTTACCGTCTCGCGATATGCCTACCGGCGCGCGACCGTTGCTGCCGTCGCAGGGAAGGACGTTTGACCATGCTGGAAAAGATCTGTGCCGAACTCGCCGATGTCGGCCGTACCGCAGTGGCGTCGGGCCTTGTGCAAGCAAGTGGTGGGAACTTGTCAGCCCGCCTCGATGACACCACTTTTGTCGTGACGGGCGCAGGCACGTGGCTCGATAGGTTGACCCCTCGTGACTTTGCGGTGGTCGACCTCGATGGCAACGTGGCGTCACCCGACACTGCGCCGTCAAGCGAATGGAAGCTCCACCAACGCGCCTATCTGAGGCGCCCGGATGTCACCGCCGTCGTGCATGTGCATCCACAACACGCGGTGCTGCTGTCCGCCCTGCGTCGTGACATTCGTCTCCTCACTCTCGACCACGCGTATTACGTCAAGTCGGTGGGCTATACCGAGTTCCACCCAAACGGAAGCATCGAGTTGGCTGAGACCGCGGCTGCGCAACTGGCCGACCACAACTGCGTCATCATGCGCCACCACGGGTGCACGACAGTGGGCGACTCGATTGGCATGGCCTACCGCCGTGCGCTCAATCTGGAGGAGGCGGCGACCGCCACCTACCGGTCGCTGTTGCTGGGCGACGACACGACGACGTTCCCCGACGAGCAGTTCCACCAATTGCACCACGCATGACGTCCCGTGGGCGGCGGCTCGATTCCCCCCTCTGCAGCCGCTCACGGGGCCCTGCACGCAGAGAGCGTGAAGGGCGCCTGAGGAGAGCGAGGCGGCGGTTTGCTACGGCAATGGCCGCCGCCTCGCTGCCTCACGTCAGCGATCAAGCCACCTGTGGTTACTCGACTGTCGAGTTGGTGATCGTGAGGCTCTTGCCCAGATAGAAGAGGTCGCGATAGGGCGCAGTGTGGAAGCGTTCGCCAGTGTTATTGATGATCGTCGAATCGCGGATGGTGAGTGTGCCCGTGCGGTTGTTTGAGACGTAGAAGATTCCAGGACCGCCCTCGGGAGCGACATTGCCGCTGATCTCAGTGCCGTCGACGGTGAAGTGGAACGTGTTGCCGTCACCGTAGATCGCGCCGCCATTGCCGCCTTGACCAGAGTTCGCGCCAGTACCCGTCGCGGTGTTGCCGGTCACCATCGAGTTGATGAGGTGGATCGAGGCGTGCAGACCGGAAATGGCCCCGCCGTTTGCACACGAGTTGTTCTCAAGGGTCGAGTTGACGATGTAGGACGTCGCCGTCTGATGGGTGAGGCGCACGGCACCTCCTCCGCCATCCGAGTCCCGGGTCATGCAGACGTTGTTGCGGAAGGTGACGTTGACCGCCTTGAACTGGCCGCCGCGCATCGCGATCGCGCCACCGCCTCGCAGATTCTCAAGTCCGGAGGGGCTTGACGTCGCGTTGCCCCTCTCAAGTGTGATGTTCTGGAACACGACGAGCGGGCGTGTTTCGTTCTGGCATGCAGAGGTGAGCCAGCCGAAGCTCTCTTGGCATGCGTTGGCGTAGAAGATGCCGTGGGAGCCCTTGCCGCTCAAGGTGACAAGGCCGCCGCCGTCCACCACGAGCTTGTTGTTGACGTTGCCACCCTGCCAGGGGTGCTTGCAGTTGTGGGTGTTGCATGTGGTGAGCGTGGAGGTGAGCTCGATCGTCACCGGGCTTGGACCACAGTTGAACGTGATGATGCCGCCACCGCGCACCGCGCTCGCCACGGCGGCGGACGTGCATGACCCCGGTGTGCCGGTGCCGATCACATGGGTGGGGTCCGACACATTCTCTTCCGCCGCCGCGGCAGGGACCGTCGCGTTGCCATTGGGGTTGCCGGTCTTGACGTAGGTGATGGACGACGCTCGTGCCACCTGAGACGGATACGTCGCCCCTGCGTCGGCCGTCACGGGCTCAAGCGCGGCCGAGCCAAGGAGGGGGGAGTGGGTCGGTGCGGGGGCGGGCGTTGGGGCGCAGCCGACCGCGATCGCCGCGGCCAGGACAATGAGCGCGACAAAGCGGCGACGATGGGGGGCGGTCATGGCGACACTCTAGTCCGTTTTGTCCCATTGAGCGGGCCGAAGCGGATGACAATTTTCAGCGCGCCTCGCCCCATCGTTTGGCTCGTTACCAGCACAGTTGTTGGACGCTCCACCCCGATGGCGGACGTGCGAAGAACAAGGTCGGCAAAGTGGTCACATCCGCTGGTTCGCAGGCCGCACAATATCTGCGTGACCACCCCCATTTTCCCTGGGCTGAGCCTTGCCGAAGCAGAGCGTGAGATCCACGCTCACATCTTTGACCGACGTCCTGAAGGCGACCATGAATCCAAGCTGCGACGCGTCGCGATGGCGCTCCAACACCTTGGTGATCCCCAGGACGCGCTCCGTATCGTCCACGTCACTGGAACGAACGGAAAGACATCGACGAGTCGCATGACGGCGTCGCTGTTGCGCGCTCAAGGTCTTCGGGTCGGCTTGTTCACGTCACCGCATCTGCACAGCCTGCGCGAGCGGATCCAGATTGACGGCGCCCCGCTCGGCCAGCCCGAGCTCATCGAACTGTGGCAGCGCGTCGCGCCGGTTATTCACCGTGTTGACACCTACTCGCTCCGCGTGGGCGGCCCACGCATGAGCTTCTTTGAGGTGCTCACTGTCCTTGGCTTTGTCGCCTTTGCCGACGCTCGTGTGGGGGCCGCTGTCATTGAGGTGGGCATTGGTGGGCAGCGAGACGCCACCAATGTGTGCAATGGCGAAGTGGCAGTCCTTACGCCGATGGCGCTCGACCACGAGTCGTACTTTGGCGACTCCGTTGTGGGTGTTGCCCTTGAAAAGACCGGCATCATCAAGCACCACGCCACCGTGGTGAGCGCCGCGCAGGTGGATGAGGCCGCTGAGGTCATTACAGGCGTCTCCCGCCAGCGCCGCGCATCGTTGCTGTGGGAGGGCGCTCACATGTCAGTTGAGGACCGCGTCGCCCATGTGGATGGTCAAACGGTGACCCTTCGCACCGCGGCGGGCACGTATCCGCACATCGACATCCCGCTGCACGGAGACTTCCAGGCGCAGAATGCGCTGGTCGCCC
>CAZRHL010000030.1:0-4963 GCA_964600005.1 uncultured Demequinaceae bacterium | reverse complement strand
CACATCGACATCCCGCTGCACGGAGACTTCCAGGCGCAGAATGCGCTGGTCGCCCTCGCGGCTGCCGAGGTCTTCATCGGCAACGGCGTGCCGCGCGAGCTTGAGCACGATGCCGTCTATGCGGGCTTTGCTGAGGCGTCCTCGCCGGGGCGAATGGAGCAGGTGGCGAACCATCCGCTCGTGGTGGTCGACGCCGCTCACAATCCGCACGGCATCGCGGCGATCACCGCTGCCGTACGAGAGACGGTCGGGGAGCGGGCACTTGTTGGCGTTGTCGCCGTGCTCTCAGACAAGGATGGCGCCGGCATTCTCGAGGGCATCGAGCCCCTTGTCGATGCCGTTGTCGTGACGCGCACATGCTCTCCACGTGCAACGGATCCGCATG
The DNA here is from genome assembly GCA_964600005.1 of uncultured Demequinaceae bacterium. Taxonomy (GTDB): domain Bacteria; phylum Actinomycetota; class Actinomycetes; order Actinomycetales; family Demequinaceae; genus Demequina. The sequence continues at coordinate 4,578 of CAZRHL010000030.1, read as the reverse complement.
AGCTTGGTGAGTTGGCGCGCCCGCTCTTCGGCGATGCGCGAGTCATCGAGGCGCTGTCGGTTGAGGACGCGCTCGCACGGGCGTGCGACATGGCAGGCGCGTCGGGGGCGGTGCTCTGCACCGGCTCGGTGACGCTCGTGAGCGAAGTCCGCGAGGTTCTGTCGGCGACCTCTTCGCCCGACATGGATCAGCCGGACGGGCCCGCCGCGAACGTCGCCGCTTAGCCCCCTCTTGACGGCCACGCGACGTTGCGGGGCATGGAACACTAAACCCATGAGCGAAGCCGTCCCGGGCGGGTTGAGCCTTGAGCAAGCAGAGCGCGAGATCTACGCCCACATCGTGTCTCGCAATCCAGAGCACGATTTCGAGCCCACTCTCGACCGCGTGCGCGACGTCTGCGACCTGCTCGGCAACCCGCAGCACACCTTCAAGGTCGTTCACCTCACCGGCACGAACGGCAAGACCTCGACCGCGCGCATGATCGAGTCGCTCGTGCGTGCTCACGGCTTGCGCACGGGACTGTTCACCTCGCCCCACCTGTCGAGCGTCCGTGAGCGGATCCAGATCGACGGCGAGCCGATCTCTCGCGAAGCCTTCATCGGGGTGTGGAACGACGTTGCGCCGATGATCGAGCTAGTCGACGGCCGCTCGGTTGCTGCCGGCGGGCCGCGCATGAGCTTCTTCGAAGTGCTGACGGTTCTTGCCTTCGCGGCCTTTGCCGACGCCCCGGTCGATGTGTGCGTGCTTGAGGTCGGCATGGGTGGCACGTGGGATGCGACGAACGTGGCCGACGCGGACGTCGCCGTCATCGGTCCGGTGGCACTTGATCATGAACGCTGGCTCGGCGATTCGCTCGCCGACATTGCGGCGGAGAAGTCGGGGATTGTGAAGGCCGGCTCCGATGTCGTGATCGCCGAGCAAACCGACATCGTCACCGAGGTTGTCGCACCCGCTCTTGCCGAATCGCGCTCAATCTGGCGTGAAGGAAGCGACCTGGAGGTCGTCGATCGCCACCCCGCCGTCGGCGGCCAGATGGTGACTCTGCGCACGCCCGGCGCGACGTACGAAGGCCTCTTCGTGCCGCTCTTTGGCGCGCACCAAGCACGTAATGCCGTGCTCGCCTTGACTGCGGTCGAGTTGTTGATGGCTGATGGCGGAGAAGTCGGCTCGCTCGCCGGCGACGTGGTCGAGCAAGGTTTCTCCGGCGCGACGAGCCCCGGCAGGCTCGAGATCGTCCGCAGTTCACCCACGATTGTCGTCGACGCGGCGCACAACCCGCACGGCATCGATGCGCTCGCGGAGGCAATCGAGGAATCGTTCTCGTTCACACGGCTCATCGGCGTTGTCGGCGTCCTCGAGGACAAGGACGCCGACGGCATTCTCGCTGGCCTGGAGCCGGTGCTCGACGCAGTCGTCGTGACGCAGTCAAGCTCTCCCCGGGCAATCTCCACAGAAGACCTCGCGAAGGTGGCCGAACTCCACTTTGGTGAGGACCGAGTGGTCGTCGAGCACGATCTGCCCAGCGCGATCGACGCTGCTGTGAGCCTTGCCGAGGTTGACGACGGCATGGGCGTCGGCGTTCTCATCGTCGGTTCCATTACCTTGGTGGCCGACGCGCGGATCCTCCTTCGCGCCGACGCTTCCATCCGAAGGACCGACTCGTGACAACGCCGCCCGCAGCAAAGCCGCCTCGCTCTGCGCTCGTCACCTTCACCCAGGCCACCTTGCTGTTCGAGGCCTTCGCGACGTTGTTCGCGGCGCTCGTGCTGTGGGGTCTCGGCAAAGGAGGCCACGTCGACATCGACGCGGGGCTTGTATGGGGAGGCGGCGGCGCCCTCGCCGTGCTGTTTGTTGTCGCATCAGGAGCCGCGTCGCGCCGTGCAGGCCGCATCCTCGGGTGGATCCTGCACCTTCCGCTCATCGCAGCTGGAGTGTTCGAGACGACTATTGCCGTCGTCGGAGTGATGTTCCTGGGTGTCTACGCCCTAGGAGTACGGTTGGGTTCCAGGATCGACAGGGAACGCGCCGAGCGCGCGGTGGCCGAAGGAGATACCGAGTGAGCCGGTTCCTCTGGCGTACGGGTGGCTTGATTGCTCTCGGGGTGCTCGGCCTGTCGATGGCGTTCTACTCGCTCGAACGGCTCGCCCTTGTGAACTTGGCGACGACGCTGGGTCAGGATGACGGCAAGGCGCCGCTCGCCGTCACGATCTCGTTGTTCGTCGGCCTCGTCTTTGTCTTCCTCGCCACCTTCTTCGGGATGTGGCGCTGGGCTCGCTATCTGCGCGAGAACCCGCGCACGCCTCAGGCCCCCGTGTGGCTCCTCCTCCTTGTCGTGGGCGTCGGCGCATCGGCAATGATCTGGGCGCTCGCGACGCACTCGGGGTGGCTGCGCATTCAGGAGACGGTGCTGATCAGCGTCCACTGGGGCTACATCGCCTTCCAGGTGGTCGCGGCGTCCTTTGTGCTCATCCCGCTTGTCCTGCTTGCTGTGCGCTGGGCGCCTGGATACAAGCACGTCCGGGGAACGCAAGCGGCGGAGGTCGCGAGCGAAGGCGACGCTGGCTGACGCGACGCACGTGCGCTCGCGCGAGGCCTATACGACGAGCGCCGAGTGGACCTCATGCCCTGCAAGCGCCTCGCGGCCAGGCAGGGCTCCGATCTCGAGCAAGAACGCGAATGACACGGAGGCGGCGCCGCCACGGTCAAGCAGATCGGCCACTGCACGCGCGGTGCCGCCCGTTGCCAACACGTCGTCGATGACGAGGATGCGCTTGTCCGCAACCCCGTTGGGGTTGAGGGTGAGCTCGGAGGCGCCGTACTCGATCGTGGCATCGGCCTCGAGGAGCTCGCCGGGCAGCTTGCCCTTCTTGCGCACCATCGTCATGCCCACACCCAAGTCCTGAGCAATGACAGGCGCAAAGATGAAACCACGTGCGTCGACACCCGCAATGAGATCGATGGTCTCCGCCTGCGCAGGCGTCAGCGCATCGCACGCCGCCCGAAACAGCGTGGGGGAGGCGAGAATCGGGGCGATGTCGTAGAAGAGCACGCCTTCGACGGGAAAGTCGGGGTACGTGTCGAAGTCGTCCAGCGAGATCATGCGCTCATCTTGGCACGACATCCGAGCCGCTCCTCAGGACTTGACGCCGCGCGATGAACGAGGTGGCGTGTCACCGCTAGGCTCGCGCCATGACGGAACGCACTCTCATCCTGGTCAAGCCTGACGGCGTCGCACGTGGACTCAGCGGCGAAGTGCTGCGCCGCGTCGAGGCGAAGGGCTACCGCCTCGCCGCGGTCGAGCTGCGCACGGCTACGCCGGAGCTTCTTGCCGAGCACTACGCCGAGCACGTGGGCAAGCCGTTCTACGAGCCGCTCGTCGACTTCATGCTCTCGGGCCCCACTCTTGCGGTGGTCGCGGAGGGGGAGCGGGTCATCGAAGGATTCCGCTCGCTCGCAGGTGCGACTGACCCGACCGTTGCCGCTCCGGGCACGATCCGTGGCGACCTTGCCCGCCAGTGGAGCACGAAGGTGATTCAGAACATCGTCCACGGCTCGGACAGCCCCGAGTCGGCAGAGCGTGAGATCGGCATCTGGTTCCCCGGCTTGTAATATTTCCGCGTCGCACCCGCGGCACTTGTCCCCACGAGAAATCGAGTACCGCGTGTCCGCTCTTGAAGATCGTCTCGAACGAGCCCTTTTTGCCAGCCGATGGCTCCTTGCGCCGCTGTACGTGGGCCTCGTTGTCGGCCTCGTCATCGTCGCACTGAAGTTCTTTGTCGCGTTGTGGAAGCTGGTGTCGCACTTCTCGATCGACGCCCCCGTTGACGACGTCACCGTCGACATCCTGTCCCTTATCGACATCGCCCTGCTCGGCAACCTCATCATCATCGTCATCTTCGCGGGTTACGAGAACTTCGTGTCGAAGATGGCGGCCTCGGAGAACTCGGTGGACCGGCCTTCGTGGATGGGGCACGTCGACTTCTCGGGCCTCAAGATGAAGCTGATCGGATCACTTGTCGCGATCTCTGTCATCTTGCTGCTCAAGGACTTTGTCGCGGTCGAGCACTCGGGTGAGGACACCGACTACGAGTCGATTGCATGGCGCATCGGGCTGCACTTCACCTTTGTGATCTCCGGAGTCCTGTTCGCGATCATGGACTACTGGGGTGCGAAGCGTCAGGCGCTGCTCGTGACGGCACACCACGTTGACCCCTCGGTTGAGGCGATCGATCTCGACAAGCCCGTCTGAGACGCTGAGCGTCGGCGCCCTCTTGGTCGCTCGACTTCACTAGACTCGCCACCGTGCCTCTCAAGACGCTGACGCTTAGAGGATTCAAGTCCTTTGCCTCGGCAACCACTCTTGAGTTCGAGCCGGGAATCACCTGCGTGGTGGGCCCCAACGGCTCCGGCAAATCGAACGTCGTCGATGCGCTTGCCTGGGTCATGGGCGAGCAAGGCGCGAAGACCCTTCGCGGCGGCAATATGGCCGATGTCATCTTTGCCGGCACCGCAGGGCGCCCGCCGCTTGGCCGGGCCGAGGTATCGCTCACCATCGACAACTCGGACGGCGCGCTGCCG
>CAZRHL010000029.1:0-18168 GCA_964600005.1 uncultured Demequinaceae bacterium | reverse complement strand
GTTCTCGCCCATGAGCGAGTGAACCTCGCCCGGTATGAGGCGAAATGACACATCCTCAAGGACGCGTTCGGGGCCGTAGTCGACGGTGATGTCAACCAGCTCAGCAAGCGGGACCGCGTTGTCCATGGCACCATCATGCCTGGCCAACACGGTCCCGATCGCTGCTGATGCTATGACTTGGCTCCTGAACGAGCGACGATCACCCGCTGCACAAGGATGAAGAGCAGCAACAGTGCGCCGATGATGATCTTCATCCACGCCTGCTCGGCACCCATGAACGAGATGATCGTCTTGATCGTGCCGTACACGAAGACACCGACCATGGACCCGACCACGTAGCCGCGACCACCCGTGAGGAGCGTGCCGCCGATGACGACGGCGGCGATCGCGTCGAGCTCAGTGCCGATGCCGTTGCGCGGATAGCCGGAACTCGAGTACGCGGTGAGAAGCAGCCCTGCGAGACCACCGCAGAGACCGCTGATCACGTAAGCCGTCACCGTGGCGCTTCCTACCCGCAGACCCATGAGCTTGGCCGACTGCTCGTTGCCACCGATTGCGTAAATAGTGCGGCCAAAGCGGGTGAAGTGGAGCACGAAGGCCGCCACGGCGACGGTTAGAAGCGCGATGATGCCGGTCGGGGTGATGTACCAGTCCCCGAAACGGAAGCGCGTGGACTGCAGCCACAGCGTGGCGGAGTCCTCAACCCTGATCGACTTCTGGCTCACGACAAAGGTCAAGCCTCGCCCAAGGAACAAGCCCGCGAGCGACGCGATGAACGGCTGCACCTGGAAGTACTGGACGAGGATGCCGATGAGCAGGCCGATCGCAGCGCCGCCGAGGAGCATCGCAGGGATCGCAATGAAGGCGGGCAGCCCATCCGCGAGCATCTTCGCTCCGAGGATGCCGGTGAAGGCCATGACCGATCCGACCGACAGGTCGATGCCTGCCGTCAAGATGACAAACGTCATGCCCACCGCGAGCACGAGGAGGTACGCGTTGTCGAGCAGGAGTGCCGACATCGTGCGCGGTGTCACGAAGTCACCCTTGAGGAGAATCTCCGCCCCGATGAAGAGGAGGAAGAGGATGACGACTGCCGCCAGCGTCGGCAACATCGCCGAGTGGCGCACGAGCGCCTTCTGCGATACCCGCCGGAGCGCCGCGTAGCGTGACGGCTGTTCGAAAGAGAGCTGCGAAGTCATGAGGCCACCTCCTCGGCCTGCTTGGATGCGGCTGAGCGCCTGATGAGTGTGTTGAGCACGCCGTCTTTGCCCTTTCGCATCCATGCGCGCATGCGTGGAGATTGAATGATGACGACGACCATGACGACGGCGCCGAAGAACGTCGGCTTCTGCGCGGACGGGATACCCAAGAACAAGATGGTCGATTCGAGTGTCTTGATGATGAAGACGCCGATCACCGTGCCGGCGATCGAGAACTTGCCACCCATGAGCGAGGTTCCACCAAGCACCACCGCAAGAATCGCGTAGAGCTCGATGAACTCGCCCGCCGCGTTCGCGTCGGCCGCTTTGATGTTGGAGGCGTAGATGATGCCCGCGATACCGGCGAACGCGCCCGAGGCGATGTAGGCGCCCCAGATGATGCCGCGCGAACGGACACCAGCGAGACGGCTCGCCTCGGGGTTGATGCCGACGGACTCGGTCAACATGCCAAGCGCCGTCCTGCGCTCAACAAGCGCAATCGCCACGATTGCCGCCACCGAGATGAAGAAGGCGAATGGCAAGACGCTGAGGTAGCCACTGGCGATGAACGCGAGAGGGTCCGAGTTCACCGTGGTGATCTCACCCTTGGTGATGAGGAGCGCAGCGCCACGGCCCGCCAGCATGAGGACAAGCGTCGCGATGATCGGTTGAATCCCGAAGACGGACACCAACAGACCGTTCCAGGCACCGAGCACCATCGACACGAGGATCGCGACGATCACCGCGATGAGCACGGTGCTGACGGCACCGGGCGAGTCGGATTCGGCGATGATCGTGAGCGCGACCGCACCGGAGACCGCCATGATCGCGCCCACCGACAGGTCAATGCCTCTCGTCGCGATGACGATCGTCATGCCGAGAGCGACCAGCATCAACGGCGCCGACTGACGCAGGATCGTGATGAGGGCTCCGTACAGCTCGCCGTCGCGCATCGTCACCTTGACGAACTCGGGACGTGCAACCGAGTTGATGATGATGAGGAGGATGAGGAAGCCGACGGGCCACACCAGCCGACTGTGGAGGAAGGCCTTCATGCCGCGCTCCCTTCGCCGCCCTTGGCGATGTAGTCAATGAGGGTGTCGTAGTCCGTTTCAGCGGACTGGACCTCACCGATCTTGTGTCGATCGCGCATGACGGCGATCCGCTGCGCGATACGGAGCACTTCTTCAAGCTCCGACGAGATGAACACTACCGACAGACCCTTCTCCGACAATTCAGCAACCTTCTTCTGAATGTCGGCCTTCGCGCCCACGTCGATGCCACGGGTGGGCTCATCAAGGAAGATCAACTCGGGGGCCATCGCAAGCCACCGCGCGAGCAGCACCTTCTGCTGGTTTCCGCCCGAGAGGTTGCCGGCGATGAGGTTGGGATTAGCAGGACGAACACCAAGCGCCTCGATGAACTCGCTCACCACTGCGTCGCGATCCGATGCGCGAACTCGGCGCCAGCCCTGACGCGCCTGAATCCCGAGCATGATGTTCTCGGCGACCGTGAGGTCGGCAATGATGCCCTCCGCGCGGCGATCCTCTGACGAGAACGAGATCTTGTTGTCGATCGCGTGGCGCGGAGAGTGAATACGCGCGGCCGCACCGTTGACCTCGAAGGCGCCCGACTCGGCACGATCCGCTCCGTACATGAGACGAACGAACTCGGTACGTCCCGAGCCGAGAAGGCCGGCGATGCCGACAACCTCACCGGGGTAGACCTCAAGACTTGCTGGCTCGAGCACATTTCGCTTGCCAACGTCGCTCACGCGCAACACCGGGGTCGACGAACGGTCGATTGCACGGTGCGCGGTCGATGCGATCGCTGTGAGGTCGTCGAGCTCACGACCGATCATCGCTGTCACAAGCGCCTCACGGGGCAGCTCGTCAATCGCGTACTCACCGACGAGTTGACCATTGCGCAGCACAGTGATGCGGTCAGAGATCTCGTAGACCTGCTCGAGGAAGTGCGACACGAAGAGAATCGCGACCCCACGGGCACGCAGGTCTCGAATGACGTCGAACAGGCGAATCACTTCGTCGCGGTCAAGGCTCGATGTGGGCTCGTCAAGAATGAGCACACGCGCCTCACCCACCATGGCGCGGCTGATCGCGACGAGTTGCTGGATGGCAATCGAGTGCCGCTCGAGCGGCGACCGAGGGTCGATCTGAAGACCGAGGCTCGCGAGGTGGCGCGCCGCTTCAGCGTGCGTCGCCTTCCAGTCGATCCGTCCGCCTTTGCGGACCTCCTGGCCCAACATCACGTTCTCCCCCACCGTGAGGTTGGTGCACAGGTTGACTTCTTGATACACGGTGGCGATGCCGGCGTCTTGCGCCTCGGCTGCGCCGTCGAACTGGCGCGGCACACCATCAATGGCGATGGTGCCGCTGTCGATGCTGTAGACGCCCGTGAGCGCCTTGATCAGTGTGGACTTGCCAGCGCCGTTCTCGCCCATCAGGGAGTGGACCTCTCCGGCGCGAAGAGTGAAATCGACCTGATCGAGCGCAAGGACGCCAGGGAATCGGATGGTGATCCCGCGCATCTCGACCGGGTGCTGAGTAGCGGTTTCCGCGGACATGACGGTATGGGCTTTCTGCTCGGTGGGTACGTCTGGTGGTGCGCGTCGGGGAGCGGCCGAAGCCGCCCCCCGACGCCGCGACGAAGACGTCGCGTTACCTGGACTCAGTACGTGCGGGTCGGCAGAGCCGCTTCCGCCGCAGCCTGGTCGAAGGCCTGGTCCTCAACGATGGTGCGCTTCTCGACGGTTTCGCCAGCAAGCACAGCCTTCACGAGTTCGGCAGCCTTCTCACCGAGGAGCGGGTTGCACTCAACGATGTAGTTGATCTTGCCGTCAACGAGGGCCTGCATGCCGTCGCGGACTGCGTCGATCGTGATGATCTTGATGTCCTCGCCGGGAACGGCGCCTGCAGCCTCGATCGCCTCGATGGCGCCGAGACCCATGTCGTCGTTGTGAGCGAACACGAGGTCGATGCCATCCACGCCGTACTTCTGGAGGAAGCCCTCCATGACGGTCTTTCCACCGTCACGCGTGAAGTCACCGGTCTGCGAGTCGATCTTCTCGATCGGGGTGCCCTCAATGGCCGCGTCGAAGCCAGCGGCACGGTCGTTCGCGGGAGCGGAGCCCGTGGTGCCCTCAAGGACGACCATCTTGGTGGGCTCGGTGAACTGCTCAGCAGCCCACTCGCCCGCCTTCTGGCCCTCAAGCTTGAAGTCGAGGCCAACCCACGACTCGTACAGGTCCTCAGAAGCCGAGACCGTGCGGTCTTCGAGGATGACCGGGATGCCGGCGTCCTTGGCTTCCTGCAGCACGTCATCCCAACCGTCTTCGACGATGGGTGCAATAACAATTGCGTCCACGCCCTGGTTGATGAAGCTACGTACTGCCTGGATCTGTGCGGCGGGGTCGTTGTCCGCAGCGTTGAAGATGAGCTCGAAGCCGTTCTCAGCCGAGAAAGCGGCCTTCATCGACTCGGTGTTCGCTGAACGCCAGCCGGACTCGGAGCCCGTCTGTGCGAAGCCGACGGTGATGACGTCGCCACTCGAGCTACCGCCGCCAGTGGTTGCAGGAGCGCTTGAGTCGCTCGAGCCACTGTCGGAGGAACACGCGGTAAGTGCGAGCATCCCCACTGCCGCCACGGCGAGACCCGTGAGCATGGTCTTCTTCATTCCAAAACCTCCTTGTTCTGGGTCGGCGTCGATGCCGGTCACGGGACCTGCCCGTGCGAGCCCAAGGGAGGGCCCGTGCGGCTATGTTAGCGCTCACTTAGTCGCCGAGCGCAACGACCTGATGATTACGTTTCGGTAACTAAACACGCGGTGACGAGCGCACAAAATGGGGCGAACCGGGCCGTACGTCCTGGAAGGTGAGGGTTCACATGGGGCGGTCACATTTTGTTGCCCGCGCTGGCTTAAGGCGCAGCTCGTGCGGAACTCGGATGCGTGCCTGAGAAAGCAAGCGCTTACGTTCGTCGGCCTCACACCGATATGCCCGTGCGAAACGCGCTGAGCGTCGCGAGTGCCGCGGTTTGATCAGCTCGCCGCACCGTCCGCCAACCCCTCCCGCACAGCGTCGGCGGCGCCACGACACGGAGGCACCCGTCGCCAGGACGAGAGCCCTCGGCTCACCCCCGCGAATTGGTGATGGCGCAAAAGTGCGGAAATATAGGACGCGTGCGTGCACTTCTCCTAGAAACTCTTCACCCCAAAGCCACCGACATCCTCACCGCCGCAGGCATCGCGGTCGAGAATCGCGACGGCGCACTCGATGAAGACGAGCTCATTGAAGCCCTGCAAGGGGTTCAGCTCCTCGGCATCCGTTCCAAGACTCACGTCACCGAGCGCGTCTTGGAGGCCGCTGGCGACTTGATCGCGATCGGCGCCTTCTCGATCGGCACCAACCAGATCGAGCTCGGCGCCGCTGCCCGGCGCGGTGTGGCGGCGTTCAACGCCCCGTTCTCGAACACCCGCTCGGTCGTTGAGATGGCTGTGTCGGAGATGATCTCCCTCACCCGCCGCCTTCCCGACCACAACCGCCAGATGCACGCGGGCGTATGGTCGAAGTCCGCGGCGGGCGCGCACGAGATCCGCGGCCGCACGCTCGGCATCGTCGGTTACGGCAACATCGGCTCACAGCTGTCCGTCATCGCTGAGGCTCTCGGCATGAACGTCATCTTCTATGACAGCGCAGAGAAGCTCGCCCTGGGCAATGCGACCAAGATGCCGACCCTTGAGTCGCTCTTGTCGCAGGCCGACATCGTCACGCTCCACGTCGACGGCCGCAAGGGCAATTCCGGTTTCTTTGGCCGCGAGCAGTTTGAGGCAATGAAGCCGGGCGCGCTGTTCCTCAACCTCTCGCGCGGCTTCATCGTTGACGTCGACGCGCTGAAGGCGGGGCTCGAGTCCGGCCACATCGGCGGCGCCGCTATCGACGTGTTTCCCGTTGAGCCCAAGGTGAAGGGCGACGCTTTCGATTCGCCGCTGCAGGGACTGCCGAACGTTATCCTCACGCCCCACATCGGCGGTTCCACGGAAGAGGCACAGCGCGACATCGGCATCTTTGTCGCCACCCGCTTGCGTGACTACGTCCACAGCGGCTCGACCTCGCTCTCGGTCAACCTCCCCAACCTGTCTCTCGACCAGGTTCACGGATCTCACCGGATCGCTCACCTGCACGAAAACGTGCCCGGTGTCCTCGCGAACGTGAACCGCGTGTTCGCCGAACACAACGTCAACATCGAAGGACAGTTGCTCGGCACTCGTGGTGAGCTTGGATACGTGGTGACCGACATTGCGGCAGGGCCCACCGATGATGCGGTCCGGGCGTTGAGCGAAATGCCCGAGACGGTGCGTTTGCGGGTGCTCTCATAACTACTCCGCGCGCATTCGCAGACCTCGGACTCCCGGAGCCGCTGGTCGCGACGCTTCACCGTTATGACCTGATCACCGCCTTCCCCATTCAATCAGCGACAATCGCCGACGCCATGGCGGGCAGAGACGTTCTCGGCAAGGCCCGCACGGGTTCGGGCAAGACACTCGGCTTCGGTCTGCCGATGCTCGCCCGCCTGTCGGGCCTCGGCCGGGCCCACCCCCGCAAGCCCTTCGGCATCGTCTTGGTGCCGACGCGAGAACTTGCGATGCAGGTGGGTGACGCCCTCGAGCCCTACACGCATGCGCTTGGCCTTCAGCAGCGGCTCGTCGCCGGCGGGCTGTCGATGTCGAAGCAGATCTACGCACTTGAGCGCGGCGTTCACCTCGTGGTCGCCACGCCGGGCCGCCTCGCCGACCTCATGCGCCGCGGCCATGCCGATCTCAGCGATGTCGTTGTCTCGGTGCTGGATGAGGCCGACCACATGGCAGAGATGGGCTTCGGTGAGGAGATCGCGGAGATTCTCGCGATGACGCCTGCCGAAGGCCAGCGTCTTCTCTTCTCCGCAACGCTCGATGGCGTTGTCGATGAGCTCGTCTCTCGCTTCATGAAGAACCCCGTGCTTCACGACGTCACCACGGGCACCGATGTGCCGACGCAGCGTCACGTCGTCCTGTCCATCCCTCCGCATGAGAAGTACCGTCTCGCGACCCGGATCGCGGCGCGAGAAGGACGCACGATCTGCTTCGTGCGAACCAAGCTGGGCGCCGATCGAGTTGCAGAAGAGATGCGGGCCGAGGGCGTCTTGGCGATGGCGCTTCACGGCGACCGCTCGCAATACGAACGCAATCAGGCGATGACCGAGTTCCGTGCGGGGCGCCTGCCAGTGCTTGTCGCAACAGATGTCGCTGCACGCGGCATTCACGTGGATGCCGTCGACCTCGTCCTGCAGATCGACCCGCCCTCAGACTTCCGTGACTACACCCACCGCTCGGGCCGTACCGGCCGTGCCGGTGCGGACGGACTTGCCGTCACGCTCACGCTGCCCCATCAGCGCAAGCAGATGGATCGCATTCTCGAGAATGCGAAGATCAACGCCGAGCGTGCGCACTTCCGCACGATCGACGCATCGGTGCTCGCGAAGATCGATGCTCTCACCGGCGCTCAGGATCCTCCCGGAGAGCCCGTGGCGGAGCCGATCACGGCCGTGCGCCCTGACCGACGCGGCCGCCGAGGCGAGATGGTCCGCAGTGACAGCCCCCGCGTCGCGCGGCGGGCGCCGGCCTCGGATGCCGCACTCGTCGCTCGTGAGCGTGCGCTTGAGGAACGTGAACGCCTGCTGGCGCAGCGCGAGCGTGAGCTTGTGGAGCGTGAAGCGTCATTCGCGAAGACCGAGTCGAAGCGTCGCACCGACGCCGCGCCGGAGCAGGACGCGCAATCGCGCAAGGCCCAGCGTTGGCACGAGGCACCGCGCGATGACGCAGAGCGCCCGCGCAAGCCTCGTCACCGTAAGGACGCGGACGGCTCGACGCGTGACTCCGGATCCCAGAGTCAAGGGCAAGGGCGCGAACGTGGTTCCCGTCCGGGCGCGCCGAAGCCGGCACGCGGGACCTCGAAGGCTGCAGGGCGCGCAGGCGCACCGAAGAAGAAAAAGAAGCCTGGACCCAAGCGTCCCAAACGCACCTGAACGCGACGCGCAGATCCCGCGAGAGCGGACAGCATGCGTCCTCGTGTGGACGGTGCCTACGCCTCAGCTGCGGACTCGGAGGGCTGACCCGTGCTTCCTTCACGAAGAGCCTGAATCACCCTGTCGAAGTCATCGAGGGACTCGAAGGCCTGGTAGACGCTGGCGAAGCGGAGGTAAGCGATCTCGTCGAGCTCGCGCAGCGGTTCGAGGATCTCGACGCCGATATCGGTGGCATCGATCTCCGCTATGCCCTTTTCGCGAATCGACTCTTCCACCTTCTGCGCGAGCAGAGCAAGGTCGTCATCTGACACGGGCCGACCCTGGCATGCCTTCCGCACACCCGAGATGATCTTGTCGCGCGAGAACGGCTCCACGACTCCTGAACGCTTCACCACGGACAGCGAGAAGGTTTCGACGGTCGAGAACCGTCGATTGCAGTGGGGGCACTGGCGGCGGCGGCGAATGCTCGAGCCATCATCGGCCGTGCGCGAGTCAATGACGCGCGAGTCAGCGTGTCTGCAGAACGGACAGTGCATGCCCCATGTTCGCACGCGGCGCCTACCGGCGCGAACCTAGGCTCATCCCGCGAGGGGAACGAGCAACTGCTGCCCCGGCATGATCGTGGACGAGGCCAGCATGTTCATTGACTGGATCGTCGCCACCGTCTCGCGTACATCTTCGCCAGCAGGCGTCACGGACTGCGCGATGCTCCACAGGGTCTCACCCTGCGAGACGACGTAGGTGTCGGACGCTCCCGGCTCCGCAGCGTCATTGGCGAACGCCTGAGGACCGAGGACAAGCGCGAGCACCGCGAGCCCAGTCGCGAGAATCCACCGCCGCACCCGCACTGCGGGTGTGTTCACCACGTGAATCGCCATGGTGACACCTTCCCTCCGTCATTCGAACGTATGTTCGTCGAACATCTGTTCTATTTGTAGCATTCCCCTACGACAAGTGCAAGACACGCTCGAACATATGTTTGATTAATGTCCTTGTGTGCCCTAGCGTCGGAACCAACACCATCACGAGGGTCTGACACGGCCGTCGACGCGGGATTGCTCGGGAGGCAACCATGGCCAACGATGAACGCGATGCAACGATCCACGAGTTCCCGTCACCACATGGCGACATCACGGATCGACAGCGACGCATTCTTGAGGCGATTCGTGACTCCGTCGCTACCCGCGGCTATCCACCGTCGATGCGTGAGATCGGCGATGCGGTCGGATTGACGTCGAGTTCTTCCGTCAAGCACCAGCTCAGTGCACTCCAAGCCAAGGGCTACCTGCGCCAGGACCCAAATCGTCCTCGTGCGCTCGATGTCGTGATGCCTGATGAGCAACCAGAAGTCGACGCTGCTGCGGAGTTGTCAAGCTCTCGTTCAGATGAGCGCATTGTCGACGTTCCGCTTGTCGGCAGGATCGCTGCAGGTGGGCCCATCCTCGCCGACCAACAGGTCGAAGATGTGTTTGCTCTCCCCCGTCAGCTCACTGGTGACGGCGAACTCTTCATGCTCAACGTCTCAGGCGATTCCATGATTGATGCGGCAATCTGCGATGGCGACTGGGTTGTCGTGAGGCGTCAGCAGACGGCCGAGAACGGCGACATTGTCGCTGCCCTTCTCGATGACGAAGCAACGGTGAAGACGTTCCGTCGGCGGGACGGCCACGTATGGCTCATCCCCCACAACCCCGCATATACCCCGATCGACGGGACGCACGCGCAGATCATGGGCAAGGTCGTCTCTGTGCTCCGCAAGATTTAGCCCAACGAAACCGGCAGGGATGGGGAAATCTACCCATAGGTGAGGTCTCTTGCGGCACGTGAGTGACTGCTAGTGTTGCGGCCATCACCACAATGTTGAGGGGGTTGTCATGTCAGTTCCAGCCGGTTGGTACAACGACGGTCAAGGTCAACAGCGGTACTGGGATGGCACCCAGTGGACCGCTCACACCGCACCGCTTCCGGAGTCGGCTGCACCCGCAGCCCCGGCAGCGCCCGTGACGGCACCCGAGCCTCCGGCTCCGGCTGCCCCAGTCGCCGCCGCACCTGCAGCGCCTTCCGCGCCCCCGGCACCTGCCGCCCCCGCGGCCGCTGCTCCGCCCGCTCCTGTGGCACCCGTGACTCCTGCAGCCCCCGCTGCACCGGTTGCCCCGGCAGCTCCGCAGTCATATGGCGCCCCTGTCGCCGCACGCTCGGGCTCAAAGACCGGCCTGTGGGTGGGACTTGGCGCAGGTGTCGTCGTGCTCGGCGCCATTGCCGTCGTGCTCGTCATGATGCTTGGTGGTGGAGGCGGTGGCGCCTCATCCCCCAAGGGTGCCGTTGAGCAGTTCCTGAACGCGGCCCGCAAGGGCGATTGCGACGCAATGGTGGCACTCGTGCAGTTCGATGACGAGAAGGAAGCGCTCGCCAACTGCAAGGACTCGCTCGACGACACCCTCTTCTCGAACGACTCGGTCAAGTTCACCGTGGGCGAGGAGACCGTGAACGGTGACACCGCAACGGTTGAGGTCACCGTGAAGACGACGATCGACTACCTCGAAGAGACCGGCTTCACGGCTGAGGAACTCGAGGAGTGGGGCTTGCCGCTGACGGAAGAGTTCGAAGACACCTTCGAGTTCAGGCTGGTGAAGGACGGCGGCTGGAAGCTCGCCGAGGACCAGCTCTAGTCACTCATACACGCCCGGATGGCGGGGGTCCTTACGAGGACTCCCGCCATTCGTTCTTCCAGTGGTAGCCGCCGGTGATCGCTTGACGCATTGCCTGCATCGCATTCGCGATGGTGGTCTGGTAGATACGCGAGTCATCACTCGTCGCCTGTTCTGCCATCGCCCGACTGCTCGTCTCGTAGTGCGCTAGATATTCAGCGAAGCGCTCACGCTCAGCACGCTGGCCGCGTTCGAAGTCTTCACTTTCAGCACTTGTGGTCATTGCTTGGCCACCTCCGGCTCTAGGGTACGAGATTCACTGCTCTCATCGGCATCCTCCGCGAGCCTGCGCAGCGCTCCAAGCACGGCTTCTTGAGACGTCGTCATCCACATCGGCGGCATTGAACGTGTGAGGAAGCCTCGATAGCCAGCGGTCGCAAGACGTGGATCGAGAACGGCGACGACGCCGCGGTCATCTGCCGCCCGGATCAGGCGCCCAGCGCCCTGCGCCAGCAACAGTGCGGCATGGGTGCCGCTCACCGCAAGGAAGCCGTTGCCACCTGCCTGAGCGATCGCCTCCGATCGCGCCTGCGAGACCGGTTCGTCTGGCCGCGGAAACGGAATGCGGTCGATGACGACAAGACTCGCCGTCGCCCCTGGCACATCGACCCCTTGCCACAGCGTCGTCGAACCAAAGAGGCACGCGCGCGGGTCCTCACTGAACTGACGGATGAGTGTCGAGACTTGGTCATCCCGTTGATACAGAATCGGCACGTCAAGCCGCTCGCGCATCGCCTCGGCAGCCGCGAGGGCCGCCCGATGCGAGGAGAACAGCCCCAGGGTGCGTCCCCCCGCGGCGTCGATGAGCGCCGCGAGCTCATCGAGAGCCTCGTCAGAGATTCCGCCGGTGCCGGGTCGCGGCAGATGAGCAGCCACGTAAAGGATCCCCTGGCGTGAATAGTCGAACGGACTGCCTGCGTCGAGCGTCGTTGGATTCTCGACGCCGAGATGCCGCGCCACGGTGTCGAAGCCGCCGCCGAGGGCGAGAGTCGCTGACGTGAAGACGGCGGGCTTGTCGACGAGCAGGCGTTCGCCGATGAGGGAGGCGACGTTGAGCGGCGCCGCGAGAATTCGTGCTGGAGTCTGCGCCTCATAGTCACCGTCGGGCGGGGCGAGCCACACGACATACCCGCCCGACTCCGCCTGCAGCTCATCGCACACATCGATGACGTCACCGAGCGCTGCCGTCGCCATCTTGACGCCACCGCCGCTGTCAGCCCCAGCGTCGGCCTTGCCCAGTCTGCTCACTGCGCTGTGGGCGTCCTTGGCGGCGGAACGAACAAGCTCGATCGCGGCAGCCAGCTGCTCCCCCGGGCCGTGGCGGAGCCTGCCGATGCTTTCGGCGTCGAGAGCGGCGTCGAGTGCCCGCGCTGCCGCGTCGAGATGTGGCGAGGCAACACCCAGCCTGCGGGCGCGTTGTGCTGCCCTTTCGACCTGGCGCACCGTCAGCTCGCTCGTGGCCGATGAGGTGATTCGCGATACGAGCTCATGGGCCTCATCGATGATGAGGGCATCATGCTCGCCGAGCATGTCGTGGCTTGTCGCCTGCACGCCGAGCACCGCGTGATTCGTCACGACGATGTGTGCTGTCGCCGCCTCGTCACGCGCCCGCTGAGAGAAGCACTCCGTCAGCAGCGGACAGTTGCTTTCGAGGCATTCGCGACCGCTCACCGCCACCTGCGCCCATGCGCGACCGCTCACGCCCGGAACGAGGTCGTCGCGGTCGCCGGTGTCAGTGACGTCGGCCCATTCATGCAGGCGGGCAACGTCGCGGCCAAGATCCGATGTGGGACCGATCGCCAAAGTGTCGACATCATCCTCCGGGTAGCCTCCGCGCATCTTGTTGACGCAGAGGTAGTTGCTCCGGCCCTTGAAAAGCGCGGTGCGTGCCCGCGCCCCGAGCGTGGGTTCAAGCGCGTCGATGACGGCCGGGAGGTCCTTGCTGAAGACCTGACGTTGAAGGGCGAGAGTGGCGGTGCTGACGACGATGCGCTCGTCATGAGCGACTGCGCGTGCGATTGCGGGCACAAGATAGGCGACGGACTTGCCCGTACCGGTGCCAGCCTGGACGAGCAGGTGCTCGCCGTCATCCAGAGCACGGGCCACGCCAAGTGCCATGTCTTCCTGGCCAGCACGATGCTCACCGCTCATCGCGGCCACCACATGCGCGAGGAGCTTGGCTACGGGCGGCACATCGCCCGCGCTCACGATGCCACGCCCGCCGCTTCCCGGATGCGCGCCGCCAACGACTCGGATACGTCCGCCACCAGGTGATAACCGGCAGCGTCGTGCGCCTCGCTCACCACTTCGCCTTCGCGGTGCGCCTCTGCGACCAAATCGCCGCGCGAATACGGCACGGTGAGATCAACCCGCACCGGTGGCCGCGGCAGGAGCCGAGCAATCGTCTCCATCAGCTCATCGATGCCGTCGCCCGTGAGCGCGGAGACCTCCACGGTCTCCTCCCGCCTTCCCCGCAACCGCAAGAGCGTCTCGGGGTCGGCGACATCTGCCTTGTTGAGAACGAGGAGCTCCGTCACCGTCTCAGCGCCCGGAACGTCGGCGAGAACCTCGCGCACGGCGCGAATCTGGCCTTCCGGGTCCGGATGGGAGGCATCGACCACGTGGAGCATGAGGTCGGCGAAAGCCACCTCCTCGAGGGTGGACGCAAATGCAGCGACAAGCTGATGCGGCAGGTCACGCACAAAGCCCACAGTGTCGGACAGGGTGAACTCGCGGCCATCGGGAGTGCGGGACCGACGCACCGTCGGGTCGAGCGTCGCGAAGAGCGCGTTCTGAACGAGCACCCCCGCGCCGGTGAGACGGTTGAGCAACGACGACTTGCCAGCGTTCGTATAGCCCACGATTGCCACGTTCGGCATCGCAAGGCGGGTTTCGCGGCGCACCTGGCGAGCAGGCTCCATTCCACGAATCTGACGACGCAGCTGCGCCATGCGCGTGCGGATACGGCGGCGGTCGAGCTCGATCTTCGTCTCACCCGGACCACGCGAACCGATGCCCTCACCGCCGGCCACGCGACCACCAGCTTGCCGAGACATCGACTCACCCCAACCGCGCAGGCGCGGGAGCAGATACTCGAGCTGAGCAAGTTCGACTTGCGCCTTGCCCTCCTTCGACTTCGCATGCTGAGCGAAGATGTCGAGGATCAGCGCGGTGCGGTCGATCACGTTGACCTTCACCACGTCCTCAAGCGCTCGGCGCTGGCTCGGCTGCAGCTCGTCGTTTGCGACGACGGTGTCAGCGCCGACGGCCGCGACGATATCTCGCAGCTCTTCGGCCTTGCCCTTGCCGATGTACGTCGCCGGGTCTGGATGTGGACGACGCTGGAGAAGACCGTCGAGAACCTCAGCACCTGCTGTCTCGGCAAGGGCGGCAAGTTCACGCAATGACACCTCGGCCATCTCAGCCGAGCCTCTCGACCACTGGCCAACGAGAACGACCTTCTCAAGGCGCAACTGCCGGTACTCGACTTCGGTGATGTCCTCGAGTTCAGTCGACAGCCCAGCCACTCGGCGCAATGCAGCACGTTCTTCACGCTCGAGCTGGTCACCGTCCGCATCCGATCCGGGCGCGTCGTCGCGCGACAACGCGGTCCCCTCGCGGGACAGCACGCGTTCAATGGCGCGCTCGGCGTGTGTTGCAGCGTCATCGCCTCGACCGTGAGCGGACTCGTCCAGCACCGGGTGATCGGTTTCTCTTTCAGACATAGACCTCCATTGTCTCATCGGGCGCCCTGCCCCACGTGGGGCACTACGCTGGGGCGCCGTGGACCATTACTTTGCGGCGGAGCCAGCATCAGCTGATCAGCGCCGTGAGATCAGCGTGGTGCTTGACGGCTACCCGCTGCAGGTCGAGACCGCGCCCGGTGTGTTTTCTCCCGGTCACGTGGACCTGGGGACATCGGTGCTTCTCGACACGGTGGGGACACCTCCCGCTGGAAAGGTCCTTGACCTTGGGTGTGGCTGGGGTCCAATCGCGCTGACCGCCGCGATCCGTATGCCGTCCGCATATGTGTATGCGGTGGATGTCAATGAACGAGCACTCGACCTCGTCTCTCGCAACGCCACCCGGGTGGCGGCGCGCGTCGACATCGCGCCGATCTCGGCTCTCTTGCCCGACGCGGTGGCGCCCGATCTCGTGTTCGACGCCCTCTGGTCGAACCCCCCGATTCGCATCGGCAAGACCGAGCTCCACGACCTTCTCTCGCGCTGGGTGCCACGCGTCAAGCCTGGCGGCGAGGTCTGGCTCGTCGTTCAGAAGAATCTGGGCGCGGATTCCCTTGCGGCATGGATCGCGCGGCAAACGGACGACGCCGGGGTCCCGTGGGGCACGATCGAAAAGGTCCGCTCGTCAAAGGGCTTCCGGATCCTGCGCCTCACGCGCACGCGGTGACGACAGCTCTGCTCAGGAGTCGATGAGCGACTCGGGGAGCGTGACGTCACCGTCGGCGACGAGCACGGCCGGCCCCTCAAGCACCGTCTGCTCTGATCCGATGCGCACGGTCACTTCTCCGCCAGGCACAACGACATCCCACACATCGGGGGCGCCAGCACCGGCCCACGATCGCACCGCGAGCGCGACTGCACATGCACCCGTGCCACACGAGCGCGTCTCCCCTGAGCCGCGTTCGTGGACGCGCATCCGCACCCTGCCACGCGGCACACCGTCGACGATCTCGCCACCAAGGGTGACGGCAAACTCGACGTTGGAGCCGTTCGGCGCGACCGGTTGCACGTGCGGCGCAACGGTGAGGTCGAGCCCGGCGAGTTCATCCTCGGTTGCGAGTGCGACGACGTGGTGCGGGTTTCCCACGTCAACACTGAGGGCCGGACGTGCCGTTGAGAGGCCGCGCACCGCCACCTGGGCGTCGAAGCCAGCGTCAGCGTCTCCCAGGCGGTAGCGGCCCATCCCGACCGCATAGCGGCCGTCTCCAAGCGCAGTGACAGTGCGTTCGCCGCCGCGGGTGCCGATCGTCAGTCCGCCATCGAGGCGCTCGCCCGCCTCATGCTCGAGAAATGCGGCGAAGACCCTCACGCCGTTGCCACACATCTCAGAAAGGGAGCCATCCGAGTTCCAGTAGTCCATGAACCACGTCTCAGGAGAGAAGCCAGCACCTGCCTCGAGGTGACGTGCCCGGACTGCCCGGATCACGCCGTCGGCGCCAATGCCCGCTCTCCTGTCGCACAAGTAGCGCACACGCTCGGGGCTCAGTTCGAGTTCGCCGTGCTCGTCAAAGAGCAGCACGAAGTCATTCTCCGTGCCGTGGCCCTTGGTGAAGCGAAGGCGGTTCATGAGCGTCAGCCTACGGCCGCTTGCTCGGCCGCGGCCAATACGTCGCGCGCTGCACGGTCGACGTCAGTCGCGTCGCGGGGGCCGCGCACCCACACGACGCGCGGGTCGGGGCGGAACCACCGATCCTGTCGGCGTGCCAGACGACGCGTGTTGCGGGCGATCAGCTCACGGGCCTCGTCCTCGGATACGGCCCCATCAAAGAAAGAGAGAATCTCGGCGTACCCGACCGCACGTTGGGCTGTCACCCCCTCACGCAGTCCCGCACCTTCGAGCCTGTGCACCTCAGCGATGAGACCCGCCTCGAACATCGCGCCCGTGCGAGCGGCAATCCGAGCGTCAAGTTCCTCAACCGGCACCTCAAGCGCTACCTGGACCGCGGGCTGGTGGTACTCGTGGCGAGGCAATGAGCTCGTGTAGGTGCCTGCAACCTCCAGGATCTCGAGAGCCCTCACGATGCGCTTGGCGTTGCGGGGGTGGATCTTGCGGGCCGCTTCGGGGTCGCGCGCGGCGAGTTCTGCGTACAGCAGCCCCGGCCCTTCCCGCTCCGCTCGCTCCTCGAGACGCATGCGGACAGCGGGGTCAGTGCCGGGAAAGTCGAAGCGGTCAAGGAGCGCACGCAAGTACAGACCCGAACCGCCCACAACGATCGGCTGAGCGCCGCGCTCTCGAATCGCGTCGATATCGGCTCGTGCGCCTCCCTGGAATCGCGCGACCGATGCGTCCTCATGGACGTCGAGGGTGTCGAGCTGGTGATGCGGGATATCGCGACGTTCCTCGACGGGGACCTTCGCGGTGCCGATGTCCATTCCCCGGTAGAACTGCATTGAATCGGCGTTGACGATCTCGGCTGCCGAGCCGCCGCCGAGCATGCGGGCAACGCTCAGGCTGACGGCCGACTTGCCGGTCGCCGTCGCGCCCACCACCGCGATGATGGGAAGAGCGATATTGGTGCTCACCGGCCCGCGACGCGAACTGAGGGCAGACCGAGCGAAACGGGCCCCGCGGGCGCGGCTGCGCCGGTGCCGCATGAATCGCCGTGGCTGTGGTCTCCTCCGGCCGCACGCTCCCATGCATCTCCCGCGCGCGTCGCACGGACGGAGTAGGTGCCGCCAGCGATTCCAGAGTCGGCGATGAGGTGGTGCGGTGCCCCATGAGTCACCTCGACCGTCACCATGTCGCCTGGGCGAGGGACGATGCCACCGGTCGGCACGGTGAAGTGGACAAGGCGATTGCCTGCCTCACGGCCACTCATCCGCGCCGCACCAGCATCCTTGCGTCCACCACCGTCGAGAACAAGCAGTTCGACGGTGCTTCCCACGAGGGCTTGCGAGTCACGCAAGGTGATCTCGTCCTGGAGCGCGAGCAAGCGTTCGAAGCGCGCTTGGACAACGTCCTTCGGCAGCGGCTCCAGCTCGTATGCAGGCGTCCCCGGGCGGGGGCTGTACTGGAACGTGAAGGCACTCGTGAAGCGAGCCGCCTCGACGACCGCCAAGGTCTGCTCGAAGTCCTCCTCCGTCTCACCGGGGAAGCCGACGATGATGTCGGTGGTGATCGCAGCGTCGGGCATTGCGGCGCGCACCCTGTCGAGGATGCCGAGGTACTTGTCGGAGCGGTACGAGCGGCGCATCGCACGCAGGATGCGGTCGGATCCCGACTGCAAGGGCATGTGGAGGCTCGGCATCACATTGGGCGTCTCCGCCATCGCGGCGATGACGTCGTCCGTGAAGGCCGCCGGATGCGGGGATGTGAAGCGCACCCGCTCGAGACCTGCGATGTCACCACACGCCCGCAAGAGCTTGGCGAAGGCGCCGCGGTCGCCGAACTCGACGCCGTACGAGTTGACGTTCTGACCGAGCAAGGTCACCTCGACGG
>CAZRHL010000028.1:0-18272 GCA_964600005.1 uncultured Demequinaceae bacterium | reverse complement strand
GGTTTCGCGGTTTCGGCGGCAGTTTGCGGTGAGTAATTGATGGGGCGACGCCGCGCGGCGGCGGCACTCTTTCATCAATAACTCACCGCAAACGCGATCCGCCGGCACCGAAACCCCCAACAACTCACCGCAAACGGATGGGGGAGGGCGGGATAGGCTCGCGGCATGCCTCATGACCTCCCCCTCGTTGCGTCGAGCCATCCCGGTGCGCATCTCACCGTTGAGCAGGATCACGGCGCGATCCTTCGCAGGTCGATCCTTCCCGGCGGTGTGCGCGTCCTCACGCAGCACATCCCTGGCCTGCGCTCCGCAACGATCGGCGCCTGGCTTGGAGTGGGTTCGCGCGATGAGGCCGCTGAGCACGCCGGCTCAACGCACTTCCTTGAGCACCTGCTGTTCAAGGGCACCCCGACGCGCAACGCTCTCGACATCGCTGAGGCTTTCGATCGTGTGGGCGGCGAGTCGAACGCTGCGACCGCCAAGGAGTACACGTGCTACTACGCGCGCGTCATCGACACTGACCTCCACATGGCGACTGCCGTGATTCTCGACATGGTGACATCCGCGTCACTCAAGGCCGAGGACTTCGACCTCGAGCGAGGAGTCATCCTCGAGGAGCTCGCGATGAGCGATGACGATCCGGGCGAGGTCGCTCACGAGCGTTTCGCAGAGGCGATCCACGGCGGCCACCCCCTCGGCGCGCCCATTGGCGGCACACCCGAGATCATCAAGGCGATCACGCACGAGTCGATGCTCGCCCACTACCGCCGCCATTACACGCCCGAGAACCTCGTCGTCACTGCTGCAGGCGGCGTGGACCACGATGAACTGTGCGCCTGGGTGTTGGAGGCGCTGTCTGCCGGGGGCTGGAGCCTCGATGAGTCGAGGACGCCCGCGCAGCGTCGCGATGTCTCGGCGCTTGTCACCGCGACCGTGACGCCTCGCGTCATCATCAGCCGCGACATCGAGCAGGCCCACGTGCTCGTTGGCACCGAAGGCATCCGGGCAGCGGATTCGCGCCGCAATGAGATGGGCGTGCTGTCAACTGTCCTCGGCGCAGGCATGTCCTCGCGACTGTTCCAAGAGGTGCGCGAGAAGCGCGGCCTCGCATACACGGTCTATTCCTTCACCCAAGGCCACGCGGAGACGGGCCTCTTTGGAATGTATGCGGCGTGCAGCCCGAGCCGAGCCGATGACGTCGTCACCCTGCTTCACTCGGAGCTCGAGCGCCTCGCAGACGGCGTGACCGGGAGCGAGCTCGAGCGGGCCAAGGGGCAGATTTCAGGCTCGACCGTGCTGCGCCTCGAGGATTCGTACTCGCGGATGTCTCGCCTTGGCAAAGCAGAGCTCGCCTTCGGCGAATTGTGGAGCATTGGCGAGGCCCTCGACCAAGTGCGCGCGGTGACGGCCGACGCCGTCGCTGACTTGGCAGCCGAAATCGTCGCCCGCCCTCGGGCAGAGGTGCGTGTGGGGCCCGCCGGGGATGGTGCGCGCGCATAGGCTAGGCCCATGATCAACGTGGCAGTGATTGGCGCAGCGGGGCGCATGGGGCAGACCGTGGTGCGTGCCGTGAACGGAGCGACGGACATGGCGGTCGTCGCCGAGTTGGATGCGGGTGACGATGTCGCGGCAACGGCGCGCGCAGGTGCGCAGGTCGCTGTCGACTTCACCGAACCCTCGGTCACTGAGGCCAATGTGCATGCATTGATCGATGCGGGTGTTCACGCGGTTGTCGGCACGTCCGGTTGGGGCCCCGACGCTCTTGCCCGTGTGGACGAGCACCTGAAGGAGCGCCCTGAGGTGGGAGTGCTCATCGCGCCGAACTTTGCGATCGGCGCGGTGCTCGCGATGCGCTTCTCCGCGATCGCTTCGCGCTACTTCGAGTCAGTGGAGGTCGTCGAGCTGCACCATCCTGACAAGGTCGATGCGCCGTCCGGCACTGCGGCCCACACGGTGCGCGAGATCGCCGCCGCACGCGCAGCGGCGGGTGTCGCGCCATCCCCGGACGCGACAACGAGCGACCCTGACGGCGCTCGCGGCGCGCTCATCGACGGCATCCACGTCCACTCGGTGCGCTTGCGGGGTCTCGTCGCTCACCAGGAGACGCTCCTCGGCAATGCTGGCGAGCAGTTCACGATTCGCCACGACAGCTTTGACCGCGTCAGCTTCATGCCCGGCGTTCTGCTCGGCATCCGCGAGGTTGGCCGTCACCCAGGCCTCACGGTGGGCCTCGATCACTTCATGGACCTGTGATGGGAGTGCTTCGCAACCGAGCGTTCCTTGGCGCGGTCGCAATCTGCGCGATCCTCGCCTTGTACTTCACGATGGTCGTGGGACGGGCCATCGTCTTTGTCGAGACCGGCGACCCGATCGCGATCGCGCTTGGCGTGGCGCTCTTCGTCCTCCCTGCCGTTGGCGTGTGGTGGATGGTGAACGAATGGCGGCTCGGCACCACGGTCCAGCGCATGGCGAACCAGCTGGAGGCGAACGGTCGCCTGCCTGTGCAAGATGGCGAGAGGGATGAGTTCGGCCGCTTCACCGAGGACGCGAAGCACGACATCTACGAGACGGCCCGACGCGGGGTTGAGATGGCGCCGGAGGATTGGGCTGCGTGGTTCCACGTCGCGTACGCGTACGACGCTGCGCACGACAGGTCGATGGCCCGCAAGTCACTGCGCTACGCGGCGTCGCTCTTTCGTGCTGAGCAGCGCGCGTCGGCTCGCCGTTAGTGCAGGCGCTTACGCCTCGAGCGAGGAGTGCCACAGCTTCTCGGGAATGGCGATTCCCGGTCCGTCGAGTTCGCGTGCCATGTTGGCTTCGCCAAAGCCTGCGGCGGTCAGGAAGTCCGCGCGGACGGTGTCATCGGCAAGTGCCCACATCCGCATCTCGGTTGCTCCGTGGGCACGCAGGTGGTCTGCCGCGGCCGCGAGCAGTCGTGACCCATGGCCACGCCGACGCTTTGCCGGACACACCTCGAGCGCAATGATGTCGCGGGGCGGGGAGACGGCGACGAAGCCACAGACCTCGCCGCGGTGCTCCGCGACAAAGACGCGATGGCCCGGCGTCGGAGGTGACGTGATCGCGTTCGCCCACCCTGCGACGACCGCCTCGCGGTCGAATGCCTCGTGGCGGCGTCGGCCAAGGCGGGTGCCGAGTGCGGCAATCCACGAATCCACCTGAACTCGTCCGATTGCCGTCTCGTCACCTGGGCGGGCGGGACGAACAAAGGAGTCGGGCTGGGCGTTGTCGCTCATGCCACGAGCCTAGGCCCACTCGCGCTGGATCGGTAGGACCTGGGACCGCTCAAGCCCACCCGAGCGCGCGCAGGCCGGCCGCAACTGCCGCCGCGGCCACGACGACGACGATGAACGGCGCCCGCCGCCACAGCAGCACGCCAGCCACAGCGAGGGCCGGCGCTCGCGCATCGACCTGCAACGACTGGCCCGAAGCGAAGGTCTGGACGGCGGCAAGGCCCAGCAGGAGTGAGACGGTGACGAGCGCGGCAATGCGGACAAGACGCGGGTTCTCGAGCGCGTGCTCTGGTACGCGATGCCCAACCGACTTGACGAGCCACATTGCGACGGCGGCGCCCACGATGGCGATCCACGTCCACATGTACGACGTCATGGGGTGCCTCCATCGGAGGCGCTCGGCGCTGCGGGCTGCCTGTCACCGGCCGACGCTGTGGCTCGGCTGCGCGGCGTGGGCCACCCTGCGATGACGGCGACGAACGCGGCGACCATGAGCGGGATCCCGGCAGGTGTGACGGGGGTGAGGGCGAGAGCGACAGCGACAGCGCCAAGGGCCGTCACGAGAGCGCGGCGGTCGGTGAGGCGTGGCCACACCAGACCAAGGAAGGCGGCGCCGGCGGCCGCGTCGAGCCCCCACGTCGTCGGGTCGCCCACGCGTTCGCCAAGCAAGGCACCCACCACGGTGATCGCGTTCCACAGGATGTAGATGCCGACGCCGGTCCACCAGAAGCCTGTTCGTCTCGCCTCGAGGTCGTTTTCGGGTTGGGCGATCGCAACGGCGGTTGATTCGTCGATGGTGAGCTGCGTGCCCCACCAGGCCCGTGGGCCGCGCCAGGGTCGCACGATCGGCGCGAGCGCGACTCCGTAGAAGCCATTTCGCAGGCCAAGGAACGTTGAGGTGGCGAAGGCGACGGCGGGGTGGCCGCCCGCGCCGACCACGCCGACGAACGCAAACTGCGAACCGCCGGAGAAGACAAGCAGACTGAGGGCGACCGTCTGCCATAGGTCGAGCCCTGCCGCGACGGAGAGGGCTCCAAAGCTGATCGCATAGGCGCCGGTTGCGAGGGAGACGGACAGCGCTTGTTGACGCGCCGCGTTGAAGCGGCGCGGTCCGAGACGAGTCATTGCGCGGGCCACTCCAATGCCGCGCCCATCTCGTCGAAGATCTGGGGGCGCCCATAGGTTACGAGAGGTTCGCGCGTGAGGCTTTCCTTGTCCGCGGTCCACACACGCGATGTGACAGCGGCATCGCCATCGGTGCAGGAGATGCCGTCGCGGACACGTTCAGCAAATCCCAAGCGCCGCGCAACAGCCGCTGATGCTGCGTTGCTCGGGGCGTGGGCGATCGCCACATAGGGCGCACGCGCAAAGGCGAGAGCGATCCATGACAGCGCTGCGCTCGACTCGGTGACGAATCCTTTGCCCTGCTCATCGACGGCGACAAGGAAGCCGATCTCGAGGTGCGGCGGTTCGGTGCGGGGGTGCAAGCCCGTGCCCCCCACGAGCCGGCCATCCCGGCGCGAGAACATGCCGAGCGTGTACTCGACTCCCGCGTCGTACTCTGCGCGCTGCCTGCGAATCCACTCGGCGCGCTGTTCCACCGTCTCGGGTTCGCGGGCCCATGGCAGATAGCGGGACAAGTGCTCGCGGCTGCGATCGATGAGGTCATTGAGCGCCGCCGCGTCGGACTCTGCGTAGGGGCGCAGCACCAAGCGCTCCGTCTCGATCCGATACGGCATCGTCCACATGACGCTCATCGTGTCAGGCGCGCTCATATGTGACGAAACGGTAGGCGAGCCCGTTCGAGCTCACGTGCGTGGGGGTCTCGCTCGAGCGCACCCACCGTGCGGGGTCGATCTCGGGAGCGAACGCGTCACCGTCGACTTCCAGGTCGATCTCGGTCACGTACAGCTCCTCGGCCAGTTCGACGGCGTCGCGGTACATCCGTTGTCCACCGATGACCCACAGGGTCGCCCCATACGGGAGGTCTCCGGTGTCCTGGAGATGCGAGGCGAGCTCGATCGCGCCTGCGAGCGAACCGACAGTGGAGGCTCCGTCGAGGACGTCATGCGATGTGACAACGATGTTGACGCGGCCGGGAAGCGGCCGCGCGTGATCGGGCAACGACTCCCACGTACGCCTGCCCATGATGACGGCGTGACCCGTGGTGAGCTGCTGGAAGTGGGCGAGGTCCTCCGGCAGGTGCCACGGCATCGTCCCCAGCCTGCCGATGACAGGACGGCCAGAGGAGTCGTGGGCCTGAGCCCAGATGGCTTTCAACATGGGACACCTCACACGGCGACAGGGGCCTTGATGCCCGGGTGGTGCTGATAGTTCTCGATCACCACATCATCGATGTCGTAGTCGAGCAATGACTCGCGCGGATTCAACGTCAACGTCGGGTAGGGGTACGGTTCCCGACTCAGCTGCAGCTTCACCTGCTCAAGGTGGTTTGAGTAGATGTGACAGTCGCCGCCAGTCCACACGAAGTCGCCCACGCCAAGGCCGGTCTGCTCAGCGATCATGTGCGTGAGCATGGCGTAGGACGCGATGTTGAAGGGGACCCCGAGGAAGAGATCGGCGCTGCGCTGGTACAGCTGGCAGCTGAGGCGCCCGTCGGCCACGTAGAACTGGAACATCGCATGGCACGGCGCGAGGGCCATCTGTGGAATGTCAGCAGGGTTCCATGCGGACACGAGGAGGCGGCGCGAATCCGGGTTGCTGCGGATCTGATCGATCACCTCGGCCAACTGGTCGATGTGCTCACCGCTCGGCGTTGGCCACGAGCGCCATTGATACCCGTAGATCGGCCCCAAGTCGCCGTCAGCGTCGGCCCATTCATCCCAAATGGTGATGCCGCGCTCCTGAAGCCAGCGCACGTTCGTGTCGCCGCGCAGAAACCACAGCAGCTCGCCCACCACTGACTTCGTGTGAACCCGCTTGGTGGTGATGAGCGGGAAGCCTTCGTTGAGGTCGTAGCGCAGTTGGCGCCCGAACACGGAGATGGTGCCCGTTCCGGTCCGGTCCGTCTTGGGGGTGCCGGTAGCGAGCACATCGCGGAGCAGGTCTTCATACGGCGTAGGGATTGCACTCACAAGGCCACCCTACGCGGCAACGTCGGGCACCGGGGGAAGGGCCGACGCGCGCCGCCAGAGCACGGCCAGGGCGTAGGCGAGTACGGTGGTCGGAATGCCTGGGACAACGGATATAAGGCGGTATGCCCATGGACATCCTTGATTTGACCGCGCTCGGCCGGGAACACCTCGACGCTGCGAGGCAGGCCTCGAACGGGCGCAGCTCGACCAAACTGCTCGGTGACCACACGGCGACCTTGCGATCGAACCTCATTGCGCTCACGGCGGGGACCTCCTTGCAAGATCACGAGAGTCCGGGAGAGGCGACGCTCACCGTTCGTGAGGGCACCATCACCTTCCACGCTGGCGAGGAGCAGGTGACTCTCCCTGCCGGGAGCATGCTCATCATTCCGCCCGAGCGTCACGGTCTCACTGCGTTGACAGACGCGGTGCTCGTGTTAACGGTCGCCAAGACCTCATGATGTGGCTCGATACCTCGAGGGTCGCATGCTGAGGCTGACGCGGTAAGTTATGCGCATGACGACCAGGCCTTTCGGCACCGTATTGACCGCCATGGTGACGCCTATGCATGAAGGCGGCGCCATCGACCTTGAGAGTGCCCAGCGTCTGGCGAAGTACTTGATCGAGCACGGCAGCGATGGCCTTGTCCTCTCTGGCACCACTGGCGAGGCACCCACGACCCACGCCCCGGAGAAGGTCGACCTCATCCGCGCGGTGCGCGCGGCTGTAGGCCCGGACGTCACCATCATCACGGGTGCTGGTTCGAACGACACCGCTCACGCGGTGCGCATGGCCGAGCAAGGCGAAGAGGCGGGTGCTGACGGCATCCTCGCCCTCACTCCGTACTATTCGAAGCCCACGCAGGCGGGAGTGGTCGCGCATTTTCGCGCGATCCTCGGCGCAACGAACCTGCCCGTCATGCTGTACGACATCCCCGGGCGCACCGGGCTTCCGATCAGTGACTGGACCCTCGACCAGATGGCAAGCCATGACCGTGTGGTCGCCGTCAAGGACGCCACCGGCGACGTCGCTCAAGCAGCCGAGCGCATCAAGCGCACGGGTCTTGCGTGGTATTCGGGTGACGAAGCGCTCAACCTCGACTTCTTGCGTGTCGGCGCCGTTGGCGTGGTGTCCGTTGCCGCGCATGTCGCCGGTCGCGACATGGCGAGGTTCTTTGCTGAATATGAGGCAGGAAACGTCGAGGAAGCGCAGCGCATCCACGACAGGCTCATGCCCGTGTACGACACGATCTTCAATGGCCCCGCCGCCATCAACGCGAAGTCGGCACTCGCTTGGGCGGGTGTCATCTCAAGCCGTGCGATGCGGCTTCCGCTCTTGCCGGCATCGGACGCCGATTACGCAGCGACGATCGCGGCACTGGAAGCCGCGGGAATGACTCGATGAACTTCCACCCTGAACTGCCCAGCCCTCCGCCTCTTGCTGAGGGCGCGCTCCGCCTCATTCCGCTCGGCGGCCTCGGCGAGGTCGGCCGCAACATGCACGTCATCGAGTACGCCGGGAGGCTGCTCATCGTCGACTGCGGCGTGCTCTTCCCTGAAGAGAACCAGCCGGGTGTCGACCTCGTGCTCCCTGACCTCACCTTCCTTGAGGACCGCCTCGAGGACATCGAAGCGGTGGTCCTCACCCATGGTCACGAGGACCACATCGGCGCAGTGCCGTACCTGTTGCGCATGCGCGCTGACATTCCTCTGGTCGGCTCGCAGCTGACCCTCGCCTTCATCGAGTCCAAGCTCGCCGAGCACCGCATCACGCCGTACACGCTTGCGGTGAAGGAGGGCCAGCGGGAGAAGATCGGCGACTTCGATCTCGAGTTCGTCGCTGTCAACCACTCGATTCCGGACGCGCTCGCGGTCTTCATCCGCACGCCCGCAGGAACTGTGCTCAACACCGGCGACTTCAAGATGGACCAGCTGCCGCTCGACGGTCGCATCACGGACTTGCGTGCCTTCGCTCGCTTCGGCGAGGAAGGCGTCGACGTCTTCCAGGTCGACTCGACAAATGCCGAGGTGCCCGGCTTCACCACCTCAGAGGTGGAGATCGGGCCGACGCTCGACAGGCTTTTCGCCATGGCCACCGGCCGCATCATCGTCGCCTCTTTCGCGTCGCACGTGCACCGCGTCCAGCAGGTGATCGACGCCGCGCACGCCCACGGCCGCCGGGTCGCCTTTGTGGGCCGGTCGATGGTGAAGAACATGGCGATCGCCGCTGAGCTCGGCTACCTCAACGTGCCGGACGGGCTGCTCATCGAGGCGAAGAAGGCCGATCAGCTGCCGCGCGACGAGGTGGTCTTCATGTCCACTGGTTCGCAGGGCGAGCCGATGGCGGCGCTCAGCCGCATGGCGAGCCGCGACCACAAGGTCGAGGTGGGCAGGGGCGACCTCGTCATCCTCGCCTCCTCCCTCATCCCGGGCAACGAGAACGCGGTGTTCCGTGTCATCAACGGCCTCATGCGTCTTGGCGCGGACGTCGTCCATCAGGGCAGCGCACGGGTCCACGTGTCAGGTCACGCGTCGGCGGGGGAGCTGCTCTACTGTTTCAACATCCTCCGCCCCAAGAATGTGATGCCGATTCACGGCGAGGTGCGCCACCTCCTCGCGGCCGGGCGCCTCGCTGAGAAGACCGGCGTCAGTGCCGACAACATCGTCCTCACGGAGAACGGCGTCGTCGTCGACCTCATCGACGGAGAGGCCCGCATCGTCGGCGCGATCGACTATCACAACATCTACGTCGATGGATCGTCGGTCGGTGAGATCACCGAGACCGAGCTGAAGGACCGCCGCATCCTCGCGGATGAGGGCTTCGTCTCGGTGCTCGCGGTGGTCGACACGTCCAACGGTCACGTGGTGTCGGGTCCCGAAGTCCACGCACGAGGTCTCGCAGAAGACGACAGCGTCTTCGACGCGATCCTTGACGACATCAAGACGGCGCTTGAAGATGCGGCCCGTTCAGGGTCTGCCGACAACCACCAGCTGCAGCAGGTGATGCGACGCGTCGTCGGGCGCTTTGTGGGAACCAAGCTCCGGCGTCGGCCGATGATCATCCCGATCGTCATCGAGGCGTAGGGCGCTCTTCGCTGCCGCACAACGACTGACGTTGTGTTCGGGGTGGCTTCCGCTGCCGGCGGGTGGCGCGTCGTAGCCTGAGAGACATCATGGCCTCATCTCGTTCCTCGAGCTCGCGCTCCTCGTCACACCGTCAGCCGCGCAGGCAGAACACGCCGCCGCGGTCTCGGCCTGTGGCGAAGACCAAGCCGATGCCGGTGCGCGCTCTGCAGGGGATGGGGTCGGGTTCGGCGCGACTCGTCGGCGGGGGAGTCCGACGCTTGGGCCAGGGTGCGCGCGACGTGCCCCCCGAGGTGCGCCGGGACGGATTGGCTCTCACGCTCGTCGTCGTCGCCGTGCTTGTCGCGGCGTCGGAATGGTTCGGCCTCGACAACTGGTTTGGCCAGGTGCTCCACCGCGTGGCGGCGGGCACCTTTGGCCTCATTGCTCTGGTGTTGCCGTTGCTCCTGCTGGCGATGGCGATTCGGCTCTTCCGGGCGCCGCAGGAAGGCGACACGAACTACCGGATCACCTTTGGCTTCGTCCTGCTCATCATCACGGTGGCCGCGATCATCCACATCGGCGCTGATCGCCCGTCTCCGTCGCAGGGACTCGACCGTGTGCAGGAGGCTGGAGGCATTCTGGGCTTCCTGCCGGGCACGCCGCTTGCGAATCTGCTGACGCCTGGACTCGCCATCTTTGTGCTGCTCGTCGCGTCGCTTGGTGCTGTGCTCATCATCGTGGGGCGGCCGCTGCGGGACATCATCGCCTTCATCGCCCACGCGGTGCGCAGCATGCGCGGTGGTGGCGACTATGACGACGAGGACGAGCTCGACCTCCCTGAGCACGGCACTCTTGAGCCGACGACGCGCCGCATGAGTCTGCGTGAGCGCGCGAGCCGGGCGCGCGGTCGCCTTGGCGGCGGCTACGTGGGTGACGAGGCCTTCGCGTCAGCAGCGTCGCGGGAACGCACAACCTTCGACGACATCGTTGATCCCGATGGCCGGGAGGACACCCCCACCCAGGAGGATCCGACGATTCCTGGTGGCGACGAGGCCGCCTACGGCGGGTCAGTGTCGCCCTACGAGCCGTACGACGAATACGGGATCGAGGACGACGCTCCAGAAGAGTCAGGTGACGGCAGGCCTCGTACCGAGAAGCTCGCCCCACCCACGGCCGTTGTGCCAGTGGGGGAGCAGGGCGAACTCGAGAACGCGACGCCGTATGTGTTGCCAAGCCCTGATCTGCTGAAGAAGGGCGCGCCGCACAAGACCCGCTCTGCCGCCAACGACCGCGTGGTCGAGGCGCTGACGAGCGTCCTTGAACAGTTTGGTGTGGACGCCGTTGTCACGGGCTTCACGCGCGGCCCGACGGTGACGCGCTACGAGGTGGAGCTCGGTCAGGGCGTCAAGGTTGAGAAGATCACCCAGCTGTCGAAGAACATCGCGTATGCGGTGGCGAGCCCCGATATCCGCATCCTGTCGCCAATCCCCGGCAAGATGGCGATCGGCATCGAGATTCCGAACTCCGACCGCGAGACGGTGTCGTTGGGCGATGTGCTCCGCTCGCCGGTGGCGCTGAAGAACGATCACCCGATGGCGATCGGCATCGGCAAGGACGTCGAGGGTGGCTATGTGATGGCGAATCTCGCCAAGATGCCGCACCTCCTTGTTGCTGGTGCCACGGGCGCTGGCAAGTCGTCGTTCGTCAACTCGATGATCACGTCGATCCTCATGCGGGCCACGCCCTCCGAGGTGCGCATGGTGCTTGTCGACCCCAAGCGCGTTGAGCTGTCGATCTACGAGGGCATCCCGCATCTCATCACCCCCATCATCACGGACCCGAAGAAGGCCGCGCAGGCACTTGAATGGGTCGTCAAGGAGATGGACACCCGCTACGACGACCTCGCGATGTACGGCTACAAGCACGTAGACGACTTCAACAAGGCCGTCC
This sequence comes from uncultured Demequinaceae bacterium, assembly GCA_964600005.1. Lineage (GTDB taxonomy): Bacteria > Actinomycetota > Actinomycetes > Actinomycetales > Demequinaceae > Demequina. The sequence goes on along the minus strand of CAZRHL010000028.1, from coordinate 6,911 downwards.
GTGCGGGCAAGGTGAAGCCCTTGCCCGGTTCGGAACGTCGCATCACCACATACCCGTATCTGCTCGTCATCGTCGATGAGCTTGCGGATCTCATGATGGTGGCCCCGCGCGACGTCGACGATTCGGTCCAGCGCATCACGCAGCTGGCGCGTGCGGCTGGCATCCACCTGGTGCTTGCGACGCAGCGTCCGTCCGTTGACATCGTCACGGGCACGATCAAGGCGAATGTGCCGTCACGGCTCGCGTTCGCGACGTCCTCGCTCGCTGACTCGCGCGTGGTGCTCGACATGCCGGGAGCCGAGAAGCTCATCGGTCAGGGTGACGCGCTGTTCCTGCCGATGGGTGAGTCGAAGCCCATGCGTGTTCAGGGTGCGTGGGTGACGGAGTCGGAGATTCACGCTGCTGTCGAGCACGTGAAGCGCCAGGCGCAGCCGAGCTTCCGGGAGGACGTGCTCACGGCAGCGAAGGAAGCAAAGGTCGCGGAGGACATCGGCGACGATCTCGATGACCTCCTCCAGGCGGCCGAGCTCGTCATCACCACCCAGTTGGGTTCCACGTCGATGCTGCAACGCAAACTGCGGGTGGGCTTCGCGAAGGCCGGGCGGCTGATGGATTTGCTCGAAAGCCGCGAAATCGTGGGGCCTTCGCAGGGTTCGAAGGCGCGTGAGGTCTTGGTCACACCGGACGAATTGGCCTCGACCCTGGCTATTCTGCGGGGCGGTTCCTCGGCTACCGTGAGGGACACATACCCGAGCGATTCCGAGGTCGATTCATGGGAGGATTCTTAGGCCTGCTTGAAAGGCCTGAGGTGGCGGCGGGTGCCGCCGTGCTCCTCCTCGTCGGATGCGCGATCATATTCGTCTCGTTTGTGCGGGCCGCCAAGGTACGCCGCACCCGAGATGAAGCGCTTGCTCGGGAGCGCCGGCTCCGCCACCAGGTAGACGCGATCCTCGCCTCCGCCCGCGACGGCATCGTTGTTGTTGCCGACTCCGGCGAGGTCGTCCTCCTCACTGATGTGGGCGCCGCGATGGTCGGTCTCGACAAGGACGCGGTGGTCGGCAGGCCCCTCGCTCGTATGCCGTTGCGCGCAGTCGATGAGCACATGCGTCCGCTCATGCCTCAAGAGGTCTTCACTCCAGGCCGGGATGATGTGCGCCCACGCGTCATCGGCGTGCCGGGACGGCGGGGCCGCGACGACGTCCGCTGGGTTCACCTTCGTTCGATCGTGGTGGACGACGCGATCGACGGTTCGCGCGCCACGATCACCACGCTGATGGACCCGACGGGTCTTGAGGAAGCGGCTGAGGCGCTGCAACGCTCGGATACGCAGTTCCGCCGCGCGATGGAGAATGCGCCGAGCGGCATGGCGCTCGTCGACCTCGAGTGGCGACTCATGGAGGTCAACCGCGCCTTTGCCGAACTCATGGGCTCCACCGTCTCCGCATTGCGCGGCACTCCGTTCAGTGCGCTGTCCCACCCCCATGACCTGCAGGCAGAGCGTGATCAGCTCCAGCGCCTCTATGACGGCCTGCAGAACCACTTCTCCCTTGAGAAGCGCTATGTGCGTGCTGACGGCAACGTCGTGTGGGCGGTGCTCGACGTCGCGCTCGTGCGATACGCGGGCGGCGCACCCGACCATTACGTGGTCCAGGTGCGCGACTCGACCGACGACCGCCTGCGTTCTGAGCTGATGGCGCACCGAGCGATGCATGACCCCCTCACAGGTCTGGCGAACCGCACCCTCATGCAAGACGTGCTGCAGCAGGTCCTCGATCAGCCTGACCCCACCTCACGAGTGGGCGTCATCGCAGTCGACCTCGACGGCTTCAAGGGCCTCAACGACCGTTTCGGCCATGCGACGGGCGACAACGCCCTTGTTCACGTGGCTGGCGTGTTGCGGTCCGCGACGGCGGGGCGCGGCACTGTCGCTCGGATCGGTGGCGACGAGTTCGTCATTGTGGTCCAGGACCCCGATGCGTCCAAGGCGCTTTTCGAGATCGCCGCCTCGATCCACGCCGGGCTCAAGCGTCCCTTGCAGGTGAAGCGCCATCAGCTGAATCTCCACGCCTCGGTCGGGATCGCCATGGCGGACGACGAGACGATCCAGGGCGGCGCTCCGAGCCTTCTCAGCGCGGCCGACGCTGCGATGTACCGGGCGAAGGCGCTCGGCAAGTCTCGCACCGAGGTGTACGACCCGACGATGCGGAGCGTGACCGAGAACCAGTCGGCGCTTGCAGGCGAGCTGGCCCAAGCGATCGACAACGGCGATCTCGTGTTGCATTACCAGCCTGTCTATGAACTCGCCACGCGATCGGTGGTCGGCTACGAGGCGCTCGTGCGCTGGCAGCACCACACGCGCGGGCTCCTCCTGCCAAACGCGTTCCTTGGCCTGCTCGACGATCGCAAGCTTGCGACCCAGTTAGGCGCAATGCTCGTCGAGCAAGCGGCAGACTTCCTGGCCCGGCATCCGTCGCAAGCGTGCTGGGTCTCCCTCAACGTATCGGCCGATCAGCTCGGCGACAGCGAGTTCGCGAACGCAGTGCTTGCCGCGATCAGCTCTCACCACTTGAGCCCCCAGCGGCTTGTCATCGAGTTGACTGAGGCGTCTCTTGTTGCCCCCAACACGCGCATACGCCATGAGCTGACGGAGCTGCGCAATGCGGGAGTGCCGATCCTTCTCGACGACTTCGGCACGGGCGTCTCTCCGCTGTCCTACCTGCGAGACCTCCCGGTCTCCGGAGTCAAGCTCGACATGTCCTTTGTCGCAGGGATTCCGGAAGACCCCGCCGGCGCGCGTGTCTCCCGCGCCCTGGGGGCGCTGGCACGAGAACTCGGCTTGGCCACGATCGCAGAGGGCATCGAGACCGAGTCCCAAGCGGACTTCCTCGCGCGCTGCGGTTGGCGTTACGGCCAAGGGTGGCTGTTCGGCGTCGCGCAGCCGGCGAGCGCGGTGATGGCCCAACAGGTCCCGTACCTCGACAGCCGCATCGACCCGCGGCCGCAGGACCGCGACAACCCCTTCGATCTGCCGCCGCTGCCGACCGTCGAATAGCCCGGCCCGCTTCGTGGTCGGGCCCCGCGTCACATATTGCGCGGAACGATCTCCATGCTGCGTGCGAGAGCTGGCGCCGGCGTCGTCCGCATGGGCGCCTCACTGCCGACTGCCGCTGTCACCCTCTCGATGCGGGCGGCCACCTCGGCCGCACTGAGGCGGCCCACGCCGTCGGGAACATCCGTCAACACGTACACGCGGTGCTTGCCGAGCCTGTCAACGGTGATGGGCGTCCATTCAGGTTCGACCGTCACCCGTTTATCGCTGTCGACGGTGAAGGTGGCGGTGAGCAGGACGCCCGAGTTCGTCTGCGCCACGCAGCATTGCGTGTCCTGGTTCGAGAGGTAGTTGCCAAGGCCGAATGCGACCCACATGCCCTCGCCATTGGGGCCTCCAGCGAGGAGCTCGATGGGCTGCGGCACGTGCGCGTGGTGTCCCACATACAAGTCGACTTCACCCGAGGCTGCAATGCGTTCCGCGAGGAGGCGCTGGGCGGCGCCCGGTTCGGTGCGGTACTCGACGCAGCAGTGAATCGATGCGACGACGACATCCGCTCCGGCATCGCGAGCGCGCTGGGCTGCGGCGATGACGGGTTCCGCCTCCGAGGCATCGGCGTTGAAGGTGTCCACCGCCCACGGCTGGCCGGGTGGCTTGGGAAGGCCGTTGAGGCTGTCATACGTGTACGAGATGTGTGCGACGTTGACCGGCTCACCGTCGCCGTAGATGACGTACATCTGAGTGCTTGCCGCCTCGGTCTCGGTGCGGGAGGTGCCCGTGGCGCCCATTCCCGCCGCCGCGAACTCGACGAGCGTGGTCTCGATGCCTTCCTTGCGGCGGTCGACGCTGTGGTTGGAGGCCGTCGAGCAGCCATCCCAGCCGTCCTCGGCGAGGTCGGGGACGAGCTCGCGCGGCGAACCGAACATCGGATAGCCGGACGGCGCGGTGCCGGGCGGGGCGACAGGCACCTCCATGTGGCACAGCGCGAGGTCCGCGCCCGCAATGTACGGCCTCACCTGATCCGTGAGCGGGGTGAAGTCGATGCCCGCGCCAGTCGTCGCGGAACTGACGACGGGACCGTGAGGGAGAACGTCGCCGGCAGCGACAAGAGTGAAACGCGTCGGGGGAGCCGGCGGCGGCGTCGGCGCGCTTGCCCGCTCCACCAATGACTCGGCGGGCTCGACCGTCACGGTTGGCGGCGTCGTCGTCTCTCGCGGGGTCAAAGCCGGTGCTGCGATGACACCCCCGATCAGACCAACCGCAATTGCCGCCGGCACCCAGAGGGCGAGTTGTGCCCTACGGGGCGCGCGTGAAGCCATGCCCGCCATTATTGCTGGTCGTCCACGGTGAGACAGCCTCCCAAGTACGCTGTAGGCGTGGTCCGTGACGTCCCCAACCTGCTGACGGTGCTGCGGCTCTTCGCGGTTCCTGTCATGGTGTTGTGCCTCATCTGGGATGCGGGTGAGGAAGCGAGCCTGCGCTGGATCGCCTTCGCCGTCTTCATCGCAGCGGCATTCACCGATTGGCTCGACGGATACCTTGCGCGGCGGTGGGATGTCGTCTCGTCATTTGGCAAGCTCGCGGATCCGCTGGCGGACAAGGCGCTTGTGCTCGGCGGCCTGGCAGTCCTCGCATACCGCGAGGAGATCCCGTGGTGGCCGCTCATCGTCATTGCGATCCGTGAAGCCGCCGTGACGCTCGGGCGCCTTGCGGTCGCGAAGGACGTGGTGATCCCCGCTTCGCTCGGGGGAAAGGCGAAGACTGCGCTGCAGGTGATCGCGCTGTTCCTCCTCCTCATGCCGGCGGGTGCGGACTGGGTCGATGGTGCGGGCTGGTGGGTGCTCGTCGCCTCGGTTGTCGTGGCAGTCGGCACCGGCATCGACTACGCGTGGCGCATCGTGCGGATCTTGCGCACTCAACCGTCCCGGCCCGACGCTGCGGACGCTCCCGTCACATCCGCGGAGGCGGGCTGACATGGGCTCCGAAGCGACCGAGGTGATTGCGCTCGCGTCTGAACGAGGTCTGACGGTAGCGACAGCGGAGTCGCTCACCGGCGGCAAGGTGTGCGAGGCGCTTGTGGAAGTGCCGGGGGCATCACGGGTGGTGCGTGGTGGCGTCGTCGCGTACGTCGTCGAGGTGAAGCACGAAGTCCTTGGCGTCGCGCACGAGCTGCTCGACACCCTGGGCCCTGTCAGCGAGCCGGTTGCGCTCGCGATGGCGCGTGGCGCCCGGCGCCTCATGAGTGCTGACGTCGCCGTTGCGACAACGGGTGTTGCGGGTCCTCAGCCGCATGGCGGACAAGCCCCGGGCACCGTCGTCATCGCAGCGGTGGGACCTGAGAATGAAAGCGTCACAACATGTCACCTCGAGGGCAATCGCGACGATGTAAGGCGTGAGAGCACTCGACTGGCGCTCATCGAGCTGCGCAAGGCACTGTCGCCGTGAACCTTTCGAGCTCCGCGGCGGGTGATCGGGAACATGCCTGCGGTAGTCTGCGTTGAAACGAACATGCACGATGGACGCACTCTGAAGGGAGCACGAATGCCAATTCTTCGCAACGAACTCGGCGATGTGCTCCGCGACACTCGTTTGGGCCAGGGCAAGACGCTCCGCGACATCTCGTCGCAGGCGCGGGTCTCGCTTGGCTACCTCAGCGAGGTCGAGCGGGGCCAGAAGGAAGCCTCCAGCGAGTTGCTGTCGTCGATCTGCGAGGCACTCGATGTGCCGATGTCGGTCATCCTCCGCGAAGTCTCGGACCGCTTTGAGCTCGCTGAGAGCCTTGTTGATCCTCGCTCGCTTGCGCGCATGCCCGTCATGCCGACGATTCCCGACACCGTTCCGGAACTGCTCCACTCAATCGAGCAGTAGGCCTGGTGCGGCTGTCCGAGTTCCGCGGCCTTGTCTGCGAGGTCTTCGGTGACACCTATGCCAGCACGTTGTGCCGCGAGATGGCGCTGACCGGTCTCGATTCGCTCACCGCCGATGAGGCGCTCGCCAAGGGCGTCGCTCCTCGAGACGTGTGGCATGCCCTGTGCGATCAGATGGACGTGCCCGAGTCGCAGCGGCGCGGCCGTGACCCTCGGCAGATCGTTCCGCCCCGACGCTGAGCCGCGATGGGGCGGACGTCGCCACGTCACAGGTGCCCCGCCGGCGATGGGGCGCCACGCGGCGTGTCGCTCGTATTCGAACGCATGTTCGATTAATCTCGTCCACAGGACGGATGTTCGGCCACTATCCCCATGGGGCGAGTGTCGTCGGGCCGATGTCAGAGGCGCGACGTAGCGTCGTATGTATGACACGGCACCTTCACGGTGTCCCAGAGCCGGCAGTTGTCGGCGCGAGCGATGAAGGATGAGCAGATGGCACAGGCAGCGGACCGCGCAAAGGCCCTCGAGGCGGCGCTCGGACAGATTGACCGGCAGTTCGGCAAGGGCTCTGCAATGCGGCTCGGCGACCAGGAGCGCGTCGCTGTCGAGGCGATCCCCACGGGATCGATCGCGCTCGACATCGCTCTCGGCATCGGCGGACTTCCTCGGGGACGCATCGTCGAGATCTACGGTCCCGAGTCTTCGGGCAAGACCACGGTCGCTCTCCACGCCGTCGCAAGTGTTCAGCGTGCAGGCGGCACGGCGGCATTCATCGACGCGGAGCACGCCCTTGACCCGGAATACGCCAAGAAGCTTGGCGTGGACACCGACAGCCTGATCGTGTCTCAGCCCGACACGGGTGAGCAGGCGCTCGAGATCGCGGACATCCTTGTCCGTTCGGGCGGAATCGACATCCTTGTCATCGACTCGGTTGCCGCTCTGGTGCCAAAGGCGGAGATCGAAGGCGAGATGGGGGACAGCCACGTCGGCTTGCA
>CAZRHL010000027.1:0-18808 GCA_964600005.1 uncultured Demequinaceae bacterium | reverse complement strand
AGGTTCGCTCGACGCCAACACCGAAGGAAATCTTGCGGACCGTGTAGGTCTCGCCAACGCCGCGGCCCTGGCGGGAAATCACGACGCCCTGGAACACCTGGACACGCGAGCGGTTGCCTTCGACAACCTTCACGTGGACCTTCACGGTGTCACCGGCGCGGAAGGCCGGGATGTCATCGCGGAGCTGGGCCGCGGTCACATTGTCAAGCTTGTGCATGACGGGTCTCTCCTCGCGCTCGCCACAGGTCGCTCGCGATCTCTGCCTCACGGCAATCGATAGTGAGCGTGCGTGACGGACTGAGCCGGACCCCCTGTGGCAGGTCGAGGCGCCGTACGCACCGAGGGGATATTCTGCCACACCCTCTCGAGCTGCCACCAACGGCCCTCGTCAGGCGCCGGAGCCCCTGTCACCAGCGTCGGCGTCAGTCAGCAAGTCCGGCCGACGCTGTCGGGTCCTCTCCAGCTGCTGCTCGCGTCGCCACGCGGCGACGTTGGCGTGGTGACCCGAGAGGAGAATCGGTGGGACATCGAGCCCCCGCCACGACGCCGGGCGCGTGTATGAGGGGTACTCGAGGAGACCGTCGGCGTGGGACTCCTCGACGATCGAGTCGGCGTTGCCCATGAAACCCGGAACGAGGCGCGCGATCGCTTCGATCATCGCCATCGTCGCGACCTCTCCCCCATTGAGGACGTAGTCGCCGATGCTCACCTCGAGAACGCGGAAGCCGGTTGACGCGTAATGCTCGGGGACCCGGGCGTCGATGCCTTCGTAGCGCCCGCAAGCGAAGACGAGCTGCTCGCAGGTCGCCAGCTCTGCGGCGAGCGCCTGAGTGAAAGGGACGCCTGCCGGCGTCGGCACGATGAGCACGCCGCCTGCGGTGAGGATGTCGTCGAGAGCGCGGCCCCACACATCCGGCTTCATCACCATCCCGGCGCCACCACCGAATGGAGCGTCATCAACTGTGCGGTGCACATCGGGGGTGCCGTCCGCCTTGACGGTGGCCCATTCGCGCAGGTCATGGACGCGGGCATCGACGAGGTCCGCCTCCCGGGCTTTTCCGAGAAGGGAGACGTCGAGCACCGAGAAGAACTCGGGGAAGATCGTCACGATGTCGAGGCGCATGGATCAGGCCTCGCCACGGGTCTCGTCGGTGACGTCAGGCTCTTCGCCTTCGAGGAGTCCGTATGGCGGCGTCAGGGTGATGTAGCCGTCCTCAATGTTCACCTCAGGAACGAAGGCGTCGACCATCGGCACCATGGCGCGGAATCCGGATGCTTGCCGAATGACGAGCACGTCCTGGGCGGGCATCGGCATCACCTCGACCACCTTTCCGAGGTCCGTGCCGTCCGGGCGCCTGGCCGTGAGGCCGACGAGTTGCCCCACAAACCAGGCGTCGTCTTCCTCGTCCTCGTCGACGTCGACAAGGAGCTCGGTGCCGCGGGCGTTCTCTGCGGCAGTGCGGTCGGTGATCTCCTCAAAGCGCAAATACCACCGGCCGGCCTGCTGACGCACCGCCGCCACGGTAAGCGGACCCGCGGACGCAGGCTCAGTGTCGAGCACTGCACCGGGAATGAAGCGCTCATCAGGCACATCGGTGCGCAGCTCCACCGAGAGTTCACCCTTGAGTCCGTGTGCTCTGCCGATTCGCGCAACCGTCACCTTCATGGCGTCAAGCCTAAGGCGCGTGCGCGGGCGCGGCGGTGAGGAGCGAGGCGGTGAGGGGCGGCGGCGCGGGGCGGCGGCGCGGCGGCACGCCCCGCCCGGGTACGCAAAAGCCCCGGCTCCCACAGGAGCCGGGGCTTTTCGCGCTTAAGCGACGTCGACGATATTGACCCGCACGTCGTCACGCGAGATCGCGTCGATGACGGTGCGGATTGCCGATGCAGTGCGACCGTGGCGGCCGATCACGCGAGGCAGATCGTCAGGGTGCACCACGACGTTCAGGGTCACGCCCCGACGGCCCGTCCGCTCCGTGACACGCACGTCATCCGGATTACGGACAATCGAACGGACCAGGAACTCAAGGGCCTCGTGGGTCATGGCTTAGTTCTCCTCGCCAAGGGTGCCCTCGACATCGGCGTCGCCGTCAGAGGGGTTGCCCTCGGCGATCTCGATGTCGACCTCGGTGCCCTCGTCGCCGGGAACCTCGCTGGACTCGTCTGCGACGGTCTTCTCGGCCTTGGCGGCGGCCTTGGCGGCCTTCTCCTTCTCGGCGGCGGCAGCGGCCTTGGCCTTCTCTGCAGCGTCAGCCTGAGCCTTGATGGCAGCCTCGGCGTCAAGCTTCTCGCCGGCAACCTTCACGGTGTTCTTCGCGTTCTTGTCGCCCTTGAACTTGCCCCAGTCACCCGTGAGCTTGAGGAGGGCGGCAACCTGCTCGCTGGGCTGAGCGCCCACGCTGAGCCAGTACTGCGCACGCTCGGAGTTGATCTCGATGACCGAGGGCTCCTCAGTGGGGTGGTACTTGCCGATCTCTTCGATCGCACGGCCGTCACGCTTGGTGCGCGAGTCCATCACGACGACGCGGTAGTAAGGGGCGCGCTTCTTGCCGAAGCGCTTGAGGCGAATCTTGACAGCCATAACTGTCTCTCCTTGTATTCGGTGTGAGCCGGGCGGGCGTTGCCTCGCCTGACAAGACGAATTGCCGCACGGACGCGCGACAGCGGTCCAGTATGCCAGATCGCGAGGGCCCGAAGCGAGCTCGGGTCAGTCGAGAATGGTGGGCCAGCCGTCCGATGCTTCGGCCGTGAACGACCCGTTGCCGTTGTTCTTCGTCACGACGAGAGCCTCAAGGCCTGCATCGAGAGCAGCGGCGAGCACCTCGTCGCCGCCAGCAGCGATCGCCGTCGCCCAGGCGTCGGCCGTCACGAGGTCAGGACCCACAACTGACACCTGCAGGTAGTGCTGGGCACCGACGCCCGTCTTGGGATCCCAGATGTGGAGGCCCTGTTGCGCCATCCCTGACGTTGCGAGGGCACGGAACTCTCCCCCGATTGCGACGACGTCGATGACCGGCGTGCCCATCGGGTCACCCTTGACGCGGGGGTCGGCGATGCCGAGACGCCATGAGCTTCCCTCACCAGACACGAGCACGTCTCCCGATGCACCAACCATCCACGCCGCCGCTCCGAGCCGGTCAAGCGCCTCCGCACCACGAGCAACCGACCAGCCCTTCACGATGCCGGACGGGTCGAGGTGGGTGGGGCGGCGCGCATCGAAGGCACCGAGAGTCGCCGAACGGAACCATTCGCACGTCTGCAGGATCTCGAGCATCTCGGGAGCGCACTCGTCCACGGTGAGCTCGCCGCGATTGAGACGAGACAGCTGGGAGTCCTCACGGAACAGCGAGAACACGTCATCGGCCCACAGCAGTTCGCGGTGAAAGCTCTCGACAGCGGCTGTCGCCGCACGGTCAGACGAGGGCAGTCGTACCTGGATGGTGAACGGCATGCCCATCGCATTCACCGAGCTGGAGAAGGTTGCACCGTTCACGGGGTGGGCACCCCCGTCGCCTCGCTGTCACCATTCGAGGCGTCCGACGCCGGCACGACAAGGTCGAGAGAGGGCAGTTTGTCGGGCGCGGCGGCGATGCCCGCGGCGATGATCGCAGCGCAGACGCCGGTGACGATGACAGCTCGTGACGCTCGCACTATGAACCAGCCGCCTCGCCCTGCGCAGCCTCGTTCAGCGCGCCGTCGATGGACTCAAGGAACGCGGGCGAAGTGAAGGACGAACCGGAGACGTAGTCGACATCCGCACTCTGGGCGACGAGCACACGCTTGATGAGCTCCGGCACGGCAACCGCATTGACCTGCAGTGACTCGGGCTCTTGTGTGCCCGCCTCGATCGGCTCCACCTTGGTGATGATGCCGTTGTCGATGGTGACCTGGGCTTGGTAGCCACCCTTGATGTTTGTCACCCGGGGCCCAACGTAGACACCATCGGCATAGGCGACATCACCCGGCACCGTGGGCACGACGGGTGCGCTCGATGCGTCACTTCCTCCCGACGCGCATGCAGTGAGAAGGGACAGCGACGCCCCCGCCCACAGCACAGACGATGTCTTCACACGTTCTCCCGATGCCATCCGAAAGCCTCTCGATGCACGTTCTGTTGTGCCGCTCCGCTCGCAACCGCGTCCTCTGCAACGCGCTGAGCCCATGCGGCTGGTCCGCATACGTATATATCGCGTTCTGCGACGTCCTCGACAATCTCGACGATCCGCGCCGGCTGACCAGCGGAGCCCCAGCCCTCGCCGCGAGAGCCCTCGATCACCGTGAGCGGAATGCCCTTCGCGGCCGCGATGGTCTCCACTTCATCGAGCAACGGCGCTTCGTCACGCGACCGGATGCGGATGACGACTGCCACGGGCCCGTCCGCTTCAGTCCAGTCCGCAAGCATTGCCCTCACGGGCGTGATGCCGATGCCAGCAGCAACGAGCACGGCACCGTCACAATTCCGCGAAGATCGTGTGAAGACGCCAAAAGGGCCCTCGACGAGGACACGTGTGCCTACGGTGAGAGCGGCGAGCGTGCGCGAGCCGTCGCCGACAGCCTTCGCGGTGAGCCGCAGTCCGTCGGCTGACACCTCGGAGACCGTGAAAGGGTGGGCGGAGCGCCAGCGCTGACGGTCGATGAAGCGCCACAAGAAGAACTGCCCTGGTTGCACGCCGAGACGCTCGATATCGTCTCCGGTGATGCGCACTGACGTGAACGCCTCGCCATGCGGCTCCACCGCAGCGACACGCAGGCCGTGACGACGCCACCGGCGCAACGGTCGGATCACGCGGAACGTGATGAGCGAACCAAAGACGCTGAGATAGAGCAGCCACCAGAATCCTGTGACAGGACCCCCGTCTCGGAAGGTCGAGCCTTCGAGGAACTGGTGCGGGATTGCCGCGGCGACTGCCACGTAGGTGATGAGGTGCACCGCGTGCCACGTCTCGTAACGCCAACGCCTGCGCACGATGAGCAGCGCGGTCGCGAAGACGATCGCGAAGAGTCCGAGTGCGATCTGCGCCGCCGCGAGGTACCACTGGCTGGTGAACATCGTGACGGTGTGATCCCACCACGCGACGTGGGCGTAGTGAGCTGACATGAGGGTGATGACGCCAGCGTGAAAGGCCATGAGGATGATCGCGGCCTTGCCGAGTCGCGTGTGGACCGCGATCGCACGGTCATGCCCGAGCGCCCTCTCTACGACGGGGATCCGCGCCGCGAGCGCCACCTGACTCAGCATCATCACGGCCGCGATGAGGCCGAGCGCGCGCCCGCCCGCATACACGTAGTCGACTGGTGTGACAGCGAGGAGGCCACCGTCGGCGATCATGAGCGCGATCGCGGTCGAGGCGACAACGTAAGGGACGGCCTCGATGCCGTCCCTGTGCCATGCGCGCATACGGCTACGCCGCAGGAGCGCAGCGTCCGCTGTCATGGTGCGTCCCTCAAGTCGTGTGAGGCGAGATCGATGTGCGCAACGTCGCAAACCGCATGCGCATTCCCCATTTGCATGCTCATCGGACGCGGTTCCCTCTCAACAACACGGCGACTGGATCGGCGAACGCCTCGATCTTCTTGCGCGGGTCGTCTGCCAGCACCACAACGTCGGCCGGATCGCCTTCGCCGAGGACGGGAGCACCAAGGAAGCGCCGCGCCTTCCACGTCGCTGCCGCCACCACGTCTGCGGCCGGCATGCACCGCGCCATCTCGGCCGCTTCTTTGGCGAGGTCGCCGTGAGCGATTGACGTTCCAGCGTCGGTGCCGACGAGCAGCGTCACCCCTGCGTCGTGCATCTCGCCCACGTGGGTGTAGCGGCGCTCGTACATCCGCTGCATGCGCTCCGCAAACCGCGGGAACCGCTCCCCCGCTTGTACGGCGAAGCCGGCGAAGTTCGCCACTTGCATGAGGGTCGGCACCACTGGCACCCCACCGGCGGCTGCTCGTTCCATGTGCGCCGCCGTCATCCCGGTGCCGTGCTCGATGCAGTCAAAGCCCGCGTCGAGCAAGCCGTCGATTGACTCCGTCGCGAAGGTGTGTGCCGTGAGCCGTGCGCCCGCCGCGTGCGCTTGCTGCGCCGCCCTGGCGAGCTGCTCGGGCGTGAACAACGGCGTGAGATCGGCCTCGGCGCCAAGGTCGCGGTCGATCCAGTCGGCGATGACCTTCACCCAACCAGCCGACGCTGTCGCTTGGCGGGCAGCCTCCGCAGGCAGGTCTTCGGCGTCGATCTCGACGGCGTAGCCCTTGAGGTATCGCTTGGGACGGGCAATGAAGCGGCCCGAGCGGATGACGCGCGGCATGTCATCACGGCCATCGAGCACGTCGAGGGCCACCGTTGACCCCGTATCGCGAACGAGCAACGTGCCGGCATCGCGTTCGATGATCGCGTGCTTCTCGATGAGTTTGCCGTCGACCGGCCCTGACGGGCCGACGGCGAGATGGCAGTGCATATCGACGAAGCCCGGTACCGCCCAGCCGGAGATCGCCTCGACATCGCTGTGACGGGGGCGCTCGTACGTGATGCGCCCATCGAGGACCCACGCTTGCGCATGCTCCACGCCCTCATCGGCGAGGACGGGCCCGGCCAACTCGTATGCGGTCATCCCTGCAAGTACTTGCCAAGGCTCGGCAGCTCATTCGGGTCGAACTCGGGTTGTGCGGGCGGCGCACCGATGCCGAATGCGCTTCCTGGAGCCGAGGCGCCTGTGCCGCGCTGCTGGAGCGCCCGCTCCTGCTGAGCACGCTTGGCGGGATTTCCGGACTTGCCCTTCACCTTGCGCTGCGGGGCCTGCTTGCCCTTTGACTTCTTGCCGCCGGGGAGTCCGCCGGGGCCCATCACCGGCATACCACCCATGCCCGGCACGCCACCGCCTCCGGCCATCGCCTTCATCATGCGCTGAGCATCCTCAAAACGCTTCACAAGGGAGTTCACTTGGGCGACAGTGGTGCCCGATCCGGCCGCAATGCGTGAGCGTCGCGAACCATTGAGCGCCTTCGGGTTGTCGCGCTCGTATGGGGTCATCGAACGGATGATCGCCTCGGTGCGGGCCAGCTCGCGCTCGTCAAGGTTGTCGATCTGATCGCGCACCTGTCCCATGCCGGGCAGCATCGTGAGCATCTTCTTCATCGAGCCCATGTTCTTCAGCTGCTGCATCTGGCTGAGGAAGTCCGTCAGGGTGAAGTCCTCACCCTTCGACATCTTCTCGGCCATGCGCGCAGCTTCGGCCTGGTCGAACGTGCGTTCCGCCTGCTCGATGAGGGTGAGGATGTCACCCATGTCGAGGATGCGCCCGGCCATGCGCTCGGGATGGAACACCTCGATGTCGTCGATCTTCTCGCCCGTCGAGGCGAAGAGGATCGGAACACCCGTCACTTCGCGCACCGACAGTGCAGCACCACCGCGCGCGTCGCCATCGAGCTTCGTCAGCACCACACCGGTCATTGCCACGCCTGCCTGGAAGGCATTGGCAGTGGCGACAGCGTCCTGACCGATCATGGCGTCGATGACGAAGAGGACCTCGTCCGGATCGATCGCCTTGCGAATGTCGCTCGCCTGGCGCATCAGCTCTTCATCGACGCCAAGACGTCCCGCCGTGTCGACGATGACAACCGAGTGCTGACGCTTCTCAGCTTCTTTGATGGCGTTCTTTGCCACCTTGACCGGGTTGCCCTTGGCTTTCTCGTCCTCGCGCGTCACACCGCGTTCGGGAGCAAACACGGGCACCCCCGCGCGCTCACCGACAACTTCGAGCTGCGTGACGGCGTTTGGGCGCTGGAGGTCGGCGGCGACAAGCAGCGGAGTATGACCCTCGCTCTTCAGCAAGTGCGCGAGCTTGCCTGCAAATGTCGTCTTTCCGGCACCTTGCAGACCCGCGAGCATGATGATGGTGGGGCCGGTCTTCGCGGTCCGCAGGGCGCGCGCCTGCCCGCCGAGGATCTGGATCAGTTCCTCATTGACGATCTTGACGACCTGCTGGCCGGGGTTGAGCGCCTGCGAGACGTCGGCACCGAGCGCACGTTCGCGGATCCTGTCGGTGAAGGTCGTCACCACCGGCAAGGCGACGTCGGCGTCCAACAGCGCGCGGCGAATGTCGCGCACGGTGGCGTCAATGTCGGCCTCAGTCAGGCGGCCCTTGCCCCGCAGGGTCTTGAACGTGGCGGTGAGGCGGTCGGACAGGCTCGCGAACACGGCTCTCCCTTCGGTGTGAGCGGTGCCGTCTAGCCTACCTGGGGCGCTGCACGCAGCGCGGACCGCACCGTCTCCGACAGCGTCTCAACGAGCTGCTCACGCCATGCTGTCCACGCCTTCGGGCTCGCGGCGCGTGCATCCGCCTCGGTGAGGAGGCGCAACGTCTCAAAGAGATCGGCGCGCCCGCCGAGGCGGCCGATCAGTTCCGCGGCCACCTCCGGATCCTCCGGGTCCCGACTCGTCGCAAAGTCGGCGAGGGTGAGGTGCTCGCGCACGAGCACCGTGATGTCGTCGATCATCGCCTTCTCGAGCCCAAGTTGTGCACCAATGCCCGGAATAAGGGCCGCCCCATCGATTGAGTGATCGCTCATTCCCGCCTGTTTGCCGATGTCGTGGAACAGGGCAGCAAAGAGCAACAGCTCCGGCTGAGGCGCCGAACGCCGCACTCGGTTGGCGAGCACCACCGTCTCGACTTGGTGGCGGTCCACAGTGAAGACGTGGAAGGGGTTGCGCTGCGGACGATTCCGCACCGGCGCCCAGCCTGGGATCCACCTCACGATCTGGCCTGCGACATCGAGCGCCTCCCACACCGACACCAGATGACCAGGACTCGATAGGAGGTCGACGAAGTGCTCACGGGCCTGCGCCGGCCAAGGCCGCGGGAGGTCGGGGCATCGCCCTAGGGTCTCAAGCAGGCTTGGTGTGAAAGCGAGCCCCGTGGCAGCGGCAGCCGCAGCCGCGCGCAGAGGCAGGACAGCGTCGGCCTCGGCTTCGTAGCCCGGAGCAAGTGCCAGTTCTCCGTCGACGTCGATCAGCCCTTGAGTGACGGGCACGTGCCGGGGAGCGGTGCGCCGACGCTTCGCCAAGAAAGCGCGGGAGCCGACGCCGGACTTCTCGAGCGCTCGGCGCGCACCACGTTCTGTCGTGTCGACGGCATAGGCGACGACGCGGCCAGCAGCCGCGATCTGCGCGAAGAGCTCGTCGACCTCGTCAATGTCCATCCATGCCGCAACGTCCGCGGCGAGGTGGCGACCAAGGACATGGACCGCCTTGTCGGCAACCATGTGGACGGCGTCGCGGACGTCAAGCAGAAACTGCCCGGCCTCGTCCACGCGCCCATGCGGACGGTCGGTGAGCCACGTGGCGGACAACGCGGTGAGGCTCACATAGTCGCGCAGTCCTCCGCGCGACTCTTTGAGGTGCGGCTCGATCAGGTACGCAAGCTCGCCGTGACGCTCGGCGCGCGCACGCGATGCGGCGAGCAGTTCGGGAAGTCGAGTGCGCGCGGCCGCGCGCCAGTCCGCGAGGATGAGCGATCGCGCGTGGTGGGCCAGCGACTCGTCTCCGGCGACATGGCGCACATCGAGCAGACCGGCGGCCGCAGCGAGGTCCTTTGACGCGACCTGCCGGCATTCAGTGAGGGACCGTGTCGCGTGGTCAAGCTGAAGGCCTGCGTCCCACATCGGGTACCACAGCGCCCGCGCCGCATCTGCGGCCCTTGCCTTGCCTTCCTTGGAGCCATCGTGAAGAAGAACGAGGTCGAGATCGGAATGCGGCCCCGCGTCGGCGCGACCCACGCTCCCTACGGCAGCGAGAGTGAGGCCTTGGCCCACTCCCACCACATTGACAAAGTGCTCGGCAAGACGCGCGAACACGAGTTCTGCGAGCGCGGCCCGTCGTGCCTGGCCGGGCGAGGTGCGCAGTGATCGAGCAAGTTCGACCCGCTCACGCTTGAGGTCCCGCACCCCAAGGGGATGCGGGACCTCAGCTGGTGAGCCGGGACGGACCGGGTCCGGACGGCTCATGGCAGCGCCGTTGTCAGAGGGCGTCCGAGCCACGCTCGCCAGTGCGAACGCGGGCGACGTCCTCGACAGGGACAACCCAGACTTTGCCATCGCCGATCTTGCCGGTCTGCGCTGCCGACACGATTGCGTCGGTCACAGCGCCGGCGTCGGCGTCCTCGACGAGGATCTCGACACGGGTCTTGGGCACGAGGTCCACGGTGTATTCAGCACCGCGGTACACCTCGGTGTGTCCCTTCTGACGACCGTATCCGGCTGCCTCCGAGACGGTGACGCCCTTGACGCCTACGGCCTCGACTGCGGCACGAACCTCATCGACACGGTGTGGCTGGATGATTGCGGTAACGAGCTTCATGGTTACAGGGCCTCCTCGTAGGCAGTCTCGCCGTGCTCGGCGAGGTCAATTCCAGCAACCTCAACATCCTCGCTCACGCGCAGGCCGATCGTCGCCTTGATGACGAGGCCAATGATGAGAGTCGCGATGGCGCAGTAGACGATGCTGACAAGAGCAGCGACCGCCTGGGCGCCAAGGCCGGCAAGACCGCCGCCCACGAACAGGCCTTCCCACGCACCGAAGGTGGTGGTGCCGAACAGACCGATTGCGAGGGTGCCCCACAGGCCGGCGACCAGGTGGACACCAACGACGTCGAGCGAGTCGTCGTAGCCGAACTTGTACTTGAGGCCAACAGCAAGGGCGGACAAGATACCGGCGCCAACACCGATGAGCAGCGCGCCCCACGGGTCCACCGCAACAGCGGCGGGCGTGATGGCAACAAGACCCGCAACGACGCCGGAAGCGGCACCAAGGGACGTCGCCTTGCCGTCGCGGATCTTCTCAACGAGCAGCCAGCCGAGGATTGCAGCGGCGGTGGCGGCGGTGGTGTTGACCCAGGCAGCGGTGGCCGATGCGTCAGCAGCAAAGGCCGAGCCCGCGTTGAAGCCGAACCAGCCGAACCACAGGAGTGCGGCACCCAGCATGACGAAGGGGAGGTTGTGGGGCTTGAAGGGTTCCTTGCCGAATCCCTTGCGAACACCGATGAGGAGGGCCAGCACAAGGCCCGCGACACCGGCGTTGATGTGGACCACGGTGCCACCTGCGAAGTCCTGCGGGAACCAGTCTTCGTTGAAGATCGGGCCAGCGTCGGACAGGATGCCGCCCGCCCACACCCAGTGGGACACGGGTGCGTACACAACGATCGCCCACACGAACGCGAAGACGAGCCAGGCGCTGAACTTGGTGCGGTCAGCAATCGAACCCGAGATGAGCGCGACGGTGATGATGGCGAAGGTGGCGCCAAAGCCACCCGCGATAATCGTCTCTGCGTCACCTGACGCGAAGGTCGAGTTGAGGAACCAGTCCGACGTCGGGTCACCGAACAGGCCGCCAGCGACACTGTCGCCTCCGGACAGCGAGTTGCCCACCACGACCCATGCGACGGCAACGACCGCCATCGCGCCGAAGCTCATCATCATCATGTTCAGGACGGACTTGCTTCGCGACATGCCGCCGTAGAAGAACGCCAGGGCAGGCGTCATCAGCAGCACCAGCGATGCCGACACGAGCAGCCACGCAGTGGCGCCCACGCTGTCGGCATAAGCCATTGCCTCTTCCATAGTGTTAACTCCTTTTCGCTAGCCCCGCGGCTAGTCATGAGTCACACTTCCGCAGAGCCGTTTCTCCTGAACGGCTCGCGTGTTTCGAGGCGGTTACTAAATCGGCCTGTACGTAAAAGTCGTGTTGCGCAGGCGGCACAAGCTCGTGTGTGTCAGCCGACGGCCCGCACGCTGCGCAGCAACCACTCGCCGTCTTCCTTCTGAAGGATGTAGTCCCACTCGCCCGACAAACCGTCGATATCGCCACCTGGCGACACCTTGACGCGAACTGTCGCTTGAGAGTTCTCAACCGACACCGACGGAATCGAATACGAGATGTCAGTTGGCGACAGCGGTTCGCCCGCGCAGTATTCGGCCTCCGACAGGCCAGACGTCATGTCGTCATGGAGGTGCGAGTAGAGCGCTGGGCAGTCGCCCTTCTCCAGGGCGTCGAAGATGCCGTTCACCGCATCCTTGGGCCCCGCGGTCACATTGAGGACGAAGGCAACGAGAATCGCGATTCCGCCACCGCACAAGAGGACGACCGCGCCGATGCCGATACCAATCCACATGCCGACGCGACGCTTCTTGGGTGCACCAGTTCCACCTGGGCCTGCCACGGGGCCGCTGGCCGCGGGTGAAGCACCCGAAACGTGCTCCGTCCACTGGCTGCCATCCCAATAGCGCTGCTGACCGCTGCCGTCGTCATACCAACCAGGTTGCGTGGCCATCGGGGCCCCCTTCGCGTGAGTCGTTGCGCCCCACTGTAGAACCACGCACCCGCCCGGGGAATAGAGAAATGCCGTCAGGACGCGTCGTATGCAACCTCACCGTGTTCGGCAAGATCCACGCTGAACTGCTCCACGTCCGCACTCACCCGCAACCCAAGCGTCGCCTTGATGATGGCGGCCACGATCGCCGTCACACCGAAGGACACCGCCATCGCGAAGACGGCCACGAGAGACTGGGTGATGAGCTGGGTTGCGTCGCCGCCGTAGAGGAGGCCATTGAGGGCACCCTCAGGTGCCCAGGTCGACCCTTCGTCGAGGTTGGCGAACACACCGATGAGAACCGTGCCGACAAGGCCTCCGACAAGGTGCACGCCCACCACATCGAGTGAGTCATCGAAGCCCAGTTTGTACTTCACGGTCACTGACAGGGCACAGAGAACGCCTGCGGCTACACCGATCGCCAACGCCCCGAAGGAGTCGACCGCAGATGCGGCCGGAGTGATCGCGACAAGGCCTGCGACGATGCCCGACGCCGCACCGAGCGACGTTGGCTTGCCATCACGGAGCCTCTCGACGAGAAGCCACGCAAGCATCGCCGCCGCCGGAGCGATGACCGTATTGATGAAGGCACGGCCCGCCACGGCGTCGGCCGCGCCTGCTGAACCGGCGTTGAAGCCGAACCAGCCAAACCACAGCAGCGCGGAGCCGAGCAGGACAAAGGGCAGGTGATGCGGCCGGAACGGGACGACGCCGAAACCGTTGCGCTTGCCGACGACGAGGACGACGGCGAGCGCCGCCGCCCCGGCATTGATGTGAACCACCGCTCCGCCAGCGAAGTCGATCGGGGTCGAGAGCGCCTCGGCGATCGCACCACCTGGCGATGCCCAGCCGCCTCCCCACACAGCGTGGGCGATGGGCGCGTAGACGACGGTCAGCCAGGCGCCGCAGAACAGGAGCCACGGACCGAAGCGCACGCGGTCAGCGACTGCGCCAGAGATGAGGGCAACGGTGATGATGGCGAAGGCGCCATGGAAGGCGGCCATCACGCTGAAGGGAACCCCCGCCGCCGCACCGAGAGAAGCGGCCTCATCGACGCCATTGAGCCCCGCGAAGGTTGCGGGATTTCCGACGAAGCCGCCCAGCCATGTGTCACCGAACGTGAGACTGTAGCCCCACAGCGGCCATGCGACCGCGACAACGCCGATCGCGCCAAAGCTCAGCATCATCATGGCGAGCACTGAGCGCGCCCGAACCATTCCGCCATAGAACAGTGCGAGTCCCGGCGTCATCAGCAGCACCATGGCGGTCGCGATCAACATCCATGCCGTATTGCCGGTATCAATCACGATGCACTCCCTCAGTCAGCATGCCGGGTCGCATGGATGCGCCCCGCAGTGCTCACTGTGTCGGCACTTCGTTACGAATCTGAGTCGGGAGGATGAGGATTAGGGAAACTTCTTGGCCACATCGGACCTGGGGCGCGCACCGTTGTGGCCGGCTAGTCCCCAAGCAGGCCGTCGACGAACCCTTCGGCGTCAAATGGCGCAAGGTCGTCCGCGCCCTCACCGAGGCCCACGAACTTGACGGGCACACCCAGCGCCTGTTGAACGGCCAGCACGATGCCGCCCTTGGCAGTGCCGTCCATCTTTGTCAGGACGATGCCTGTCAGCGGCACGGCTTCCCCAAAGACCTTCGCCTGCGACAGACCGTTTTGGCCGGTGGTCGCATCGATGACGAGGAGGATCTCGCGAGGCTCAGCGACCTTGGCGACAACGCGGTGAATCTTGCCGAGCTGATCCATGAGGCCAGCCTTGTTCTGGAGACGGCCCGCGGTGTCGATGAGGACGACGTCAACACCCTCGTCGCGAGCGGTCTGAGCGGCTTCGAAAGCGACTGAGGCAGGATCTGCGCCGTCTGTGTGTGCGCGCACTGTCGTCACGCCAACGCGGGCACCCCACGTCTCGAGCTGGTCGGCGGCGGCCGCACGGAATGTGTCGGCAGCACCCAGCAATACGGAATGGCCGTCGGCGACGAGGACGCGGGCGATCTTGCCAACGGAGGTCGTCTTGCCGACGCCGTTGACACCCACCACAAGGATGGGCGCCGCCTCTGCGGCGCCGGGAGCGCCCACCTGCAGACGGCGGTCAGCGGCGGGATCGACGGCTGCGATGAGGGCCGCTCGCACCGCATCACGCGCTCTCACATCGGTATCGCGCACGCGCGCACGCACGTCGTCAAGAACTGCTTCAGTGGTCGCCGCTCCCACATCCGCAAGGAGCAGGGCGTCCTCAAGCTCGTGCCACGCATCGTCGTCGAGTTCGGTGCGACCAAAGAAGCTCGCGAGTCGAGCGCCAAGGCCTGAGTTGAGGCGTGAGCGGCGCCGATCGAAGCGCTCAATGGGAGCCTCGGGCGCTTCCTCACCAGGCGTGGTGCCCGGCTGAACCGCCGTCTCGGCGCCAACGCCGGGCGCAGGGCTCGGCGTCCCGGCATGCCGGGAGCGCCACCACCAACCGGTACTGGCTGCTGCAATGAGCGCGACGATCGCGACGACAAGAGCGTCAGCATCGCCAGGAATCCACGTGACATCCACAGCAACAGTGTCCCAAAGGCGAGCGGCGTCGGCGTGCGGGGGCGCGCCAGCGCCGCGTCAGTCAGGAAGCCTTGGGCAGCACTCGCTCACGGCGAACCTCGCCGGAGACGGTGGGCTCAGGACGGCGGGTGTCGTCGAGCACCTCAACAAGGCGCCAGTCGCCCTCGTCGCGGGGCACCGAGGTGAAGGCGTCGAGGCCCTGCTTGCGAGGAGCCAAGCCAAGCAGCACACGAAGCACGTGAACGCCGCGGCCCTCCGCCGCAAAGGCAAAGCCGAAAGCAACGAAGGAGATGACAACGCACCATGCGAGCACGTCGGCCATGTAGCTGAACACGCGGGCCTCCAGAAAACGGACAATTCGGATATATCGTCTCGCCGTTGAGACCTGCGCGCAAACGCGCCGATGACGCGATGCACACACATTTTAGAACGCGATGAGGGGCGCTGACGTTCCCTGTCGGCCCCGTTTCACCCGCAACCAGGGGTGTTGTCAGGCGGCGTCGGGATTCAGACGCTGGCTCACGACTGTCGTCACACCATCTCCGCGCATCGTGACGCCGTACAGTGCATCCGCTACTTCCATCGTCCGCTTCTGGTGCGTGATCACGATGAGCTGCGAATCCTCCCGAAGCTCGCGGATGATGTCGAGCAGACGTCCAAGGTTCGTGTCATCGAGCGCGGCCTCAACCTCGTCCATCACATAGAACGGGCTGGGCCGGGCCTTGAAGATCGACACGAGCAGCGCGACCGCCGTGAGAGAGCGTTCACCGCCCGAAAGCAGGGACAAGCGCTTCACCTTCTTGCCCGCGGGCCGCGCCTCCACCTCAATGCCGGTCTCGAGCATGTTCGACGGATCGGTGAGGACAAGGCGACCCTCACCTCCGGGAAACAGTCGCGGGAAGACCTCATCGAAGGCCTTCGCCGTGTCCGCGTACGCGTCCGAGAAGATCTGCTCGACGCGCTGATCGATCTCCGTGACGATGGCAAGGAGGTCCTCGCGGGACTTCTTCAGGTCAGCCAGCTGATCCTGCAAGAACTTGTGTCGCTCCTCAAGCGCCGCGAACTCCTCGAGCGCCAACGGGTTGACCTTGCCCAACTGACTCATCGCCCGCTCGGCCTGACGCAGTCGCTTCTCTTGCACCTCGCGCACGTACGGCTCGGTGTGGATCTCGCCGTCCTCATCCGTGAACGGAACCTCGTGCTGAGGTCCGTACTCCTCGACAAGCTGCTCGGGATCCATGCCGAGCTCATCGATCGCCCGTTGCTGCAGCTGCTCGAGTCGCACTTGCTGCTGGGCTCGAGCAACCTCATCCCGGTGGGTCTCATCGGTCAGGCGCGAGTACTCGCCATTGAGCTGGTCGAGCTCGGTGCGAACTGCAGCCAGAGCCGAGGTCCGCTCGGCGCGACGTGCCTCCACCTCAGCCCGAGCGTCGTCCGCCTTCGCCACCGCCTCATCGATGCGCGGCACAGTCGCCTGCACCCCAGCGATCACCTCACGCGCGGCCTGGGCCTGACGCTCACGACGCTGGGCCGCCGCCTCTGCACGCTCGCGTGCGTCCCGCTCGGCCTCGACTGCGCGCTCAAGGCTTTCAGCGCGTGCCTCGAGCGCTCGCGCCCGCTCTTCAGATGTGCGCAAGGCAAGGCGTGCTTCGGTCTCGCGCGCGCGGGCCAGGCGGGCCGCCTCCTCGTCCTCGTCTCGACGAATCTGCGCGGCCTTTGTATCGGCCTCGGTCTGCTCGGGCTCCGCCTGTGCTGCGGCAAGTCGCTCGACAAGTCCTGCAAGCTCTTCGTGGTCGGCCGCAACGCGAGCGGCGGCCTCGTCGATCTGGCCAGCGAGACGCTCCTCATCGGCGCGAGCGGCCCTGGCAGAAGCCGAGAGATGGCCGAGCTGTTCGGCAACAGCCGCCATCCGCGCGTCGGACTCATTGAGGCGCGCAAGAGTCACGTCGTGAACGTCATGAGCAGCCTGCTCTGCCTCCGTCGCCGTGCGCAGTTCGAACCGCTTGCTTTCGGCGATGCGTGCCGCCTCGTCACGGTTCGCACAGGCATCGTCGTAGGCGGCTTGCAGGTGCATGATGCTGGGCGCGTCACCCGCGCCACCCGACGCATTCGTCCCGCCGAGCACATCACCCCGTCGCGTCGCCGCAACGACTTGGGGGTGCGCTGCCACCAGTGCTCTTGCGGCCGCGAGGTCATCGACGACAGCGACGCCGCTGAGGAGATGGCGCACGGTGGCCGCGAGCGCGTCCGGCCCCTCGACAAGGTCCGACGCCCAGGCGGCACCAGCGGGAAGATCGACCGGGGGGTTGGCCGGGGCCGCAGAGGCGTCGCCGACAACGAAGCGGGCACGACCTGCGTCCTCATCGCGCAGCCAGCGGATCGCGTCGACGGCATCGTCTACCGAGTCGACGGCGAGCGCCTCGGCCAGCGGGCCGAGCGCCGCTGCGATCGCGTCCTCGGCACCGTCACGCACATCGATGAGCGAGGCGACAGTGCCGCGCACAAAGCGCACTCCCGACGCAAGCAGCTCCCCTGCGCCGTCGCGTCGCGCAAGAGAGAGGTTGAGCGCCTCGGCCTTGGCCGACCATGTCGCTTGTTCTTGCTCCGCTTGCCGGAGCTGCTCGCGGATCGTCTCGAGCGCACTCTTCGCTTCGTCCCATGCCGCGACCGCGGCCTCATGAGCCGCATCGAGGTCCTCTTCGCCGCGTTCGACGTCCACCACGGTCGTCTCGAGGCGCTGGAACTCGGAGGTCGCGTCGTGAGAACGCTTTGCCGCGTCGTCACGAGCCTCTCGCAGGCGACCGATCTCGGCTTCCATCGCCTCGATGCGGGACCGCCGTGCCGCCACCTGGCCAGCGAGCCGTGCCACCCCTTCGCGGCGGTCCGCGACTGAACGCAAGAGATTGGCGAGGTGCTTCTCCGAGGCCTCAGCCGTGGCCTCAGCCTCGGCGCGAGCCGCAACCGCCGCTTCGAGCGCCGCCGCAGCCGCGCGAACCTCGGCGTCGAGTTCTTCGCGAGCCGCCTGTGCACGTTCGAGCTGCTCGGCCATCTCGACAAGGTCGGTGACCGGTTCGCTGTCGACAGTGGATCCGAGCATGCGGACGCGGTCCTCAGCGAGCGCACCGAGATTGCGAAGACGCTCACGAATTGAGGACAAGCGGTAGTAGAGGTCGTTCGCCTTGCTCAGTGCAGGCGTCGCCTCAGCCGACAGGCGCTCAAGCTCTGCCACCTTGGTGCGTGCCGCCGCCAGGGACGTCTCGACCGCTTGGCGACGCTCGATGAGCGCAGACTCATCGGCCTTGTCCTTCGCGATCGACTGCGACAGCGTCGCAATGTCGTCAGCAAGGAGGCGGGAGCGCGCATCGCGCACCTGCGCCTGAATGGTCTGGGCCTGACGCGCGACTTCCGCTTGCTTGCCGAGCGGGCCGAGCTGACGGCGAATCTCCGCAGTGAGGTCCTGGACGCGCGTGACATTTCCTTGCATCGCGTCGAGCTTGCGCAGGGCCTTCTCCTTGCGGCGACGGTGTTTGAGGATGCCCGCTGCCTCTTCGATGAAGTACCTGCGCTCCTCGGGGGTTGCGCGCAACACCGCATCGAGCTGCCCCTGGCCCACGATCACGTGCATCTCGCGGCCCAGACCCGAGTCGGAAAGGAGATCTTGGATGTCGAGCAGGCGACACGGAGTGCCATTGATCGCATACTCAGAACCGCCCGAACGGAACAACGTGCGACTGATCGTCACCTCGGTGTACTCGATCGGCAGCGCACCATCCGAGTTGTCGATCGTCAGGAGCACCTCGGCGCGGCCGAGCGGCCCGCGCGTCGCGGTGCCGGCGAAGATGACGTCCTCCATCTTGCCGCCGCGGAGGGTCTTCGCGCCCTGCTCGCCCATGACCCAGGCGAGGGCGTC
>CAZRHL010000026.1:0-19479 GCA_964600005.1 uncultured Demequinaceae bacterium | reverse complement strand
CCGCACCATCCGCATCCCGGTCCACATGGTCGAAGTGATCAACAAGCTCGCCCGCGTGCAGCGCCAGATGCTCCAGGACCTCGGTCGCGAGCCCACCCCTGAGGAGCTCGCGAAGGAACTCGACATGACTCCCGAGAAGGTGGTCGAGGTTCAGAAGTACGGCCGCGAGCCCATCTCGCTCCACACCCCGCTCGGTGAGGATGGCGACAGCGAGTTCGGAGACCTCATTGAGGACTCCGAGGCTGTTGTCCCGGCAGATGCCGTCGGCTTCACGTTGCTGCAGGAAGAACTGAGCAAGGTGATGGACACCCTGAGCGAGCGTGAAGCGGGCGTCGTCGGCATGCGCTTCGGCCTCACGGACGGCCAGCCCAAGACGCTCGACGAGATCGGTCGGGTGTTCGGCGTGACACGTGAGCGCATTCGCCAAATCGAGTCCAAGACAATGTCGAAGTTGCGCCACCCGAGCCGCTCGCAGGTACTCCGGGACTACCTCGACTGATGCACTATCTGCTGCGGTACACGTACGTGCCCGACGTCGCCGAGCGTCGGGCGCCGTACCGCGCCGCCCATCTCAAGGCCCTGTGGGACGAGGCAGACTCTGGACGTATCCTCATTGCCGGAGGCGCGGGGGACCCGATGAGCGAAGGCGTCATCGTCTTCGATGTCGAAGACCCAGCCGTGGTCCACGAATTCGCGCGTACCGATCCGTATCGGGAAGCCGGCCTCATCCTCGACTACTCAGTCACTCCGTGGCACACGGTCGTCGGCGAGCTGTCGAGCAACCCGACGCGCCCTTAGTCGTTCTCATCAGGCGTCGCGGCGTCCGGCACTGTCGGAACGCCCGGTGAGCCGCCCGGTCCCGCAACCGTCTCGGTTGGCTCGACGCGCGCTGTCTGGCCAATCGCGATGCCAACGCACGCGAGGCCCGCTCCCACAATGTGGACGGTGCTGAGCACCTCACCAAGCCATGCCCACGCGACGGCGAAGGCGAAGATCACCTCGGACGTGGCGATCAGCCCAGCCATCGTCGCGCTCACATGACGCATCGCAGTGAAGATCAGCATGAATGGGACAAAGCCGCCGAGCACAGCGATCCACAGCAGCGCGCCCCATAGGGGCACATGAATGCCTGAGAGCGATCCGCTCAGTGACAGCGACGCGCCGACCGCGCCCGGGTCGATCCGCCACCATCCTGACAGGGCCGTCCACAGTGAGCATGCGAAGGCGGCCGCCCAAAAAGACGCTGTCACCGGGTGCGTATGTGCCATGAGGCGTTCGCCGCCGAGGAAGTACCAGGCGAACGCGAGGGCAGCGCCAAGCCCCGCTGTCACACCGAGTGGGCTGACGGATGAATCCCATACCTCAGCGACAACAGCAAGGCCACCGAGCACAAGCGCGATTGAGATCCAGATGCGCCGGTGCACTCGCTCTTTGAACACGAAAGTGGCGACGAGCGCCACGATGATGACCGCTGTGTACT
Source organism: uncultured Demequinaceae bacterium (assembly GCA_964600005.1). GTDB lineage: Bacteria > Actinomycetota > Actinomycetes > Actinomycetales > Demequinaceae > Demequina. Next base: position 17,999 of record CAZRHL010000026.1, on the reverse strand, counting down.
CGAAGAGCAAGGCAACGCCCACGTGCAGTTCGCGAATGGCCACGGAGTACAGCCACTGCACCATGGCGAGTCCGGCAAGGCCAAGAACGGCGTACGCGGCGAGCTGACGCCACGTCACCCGCAGTCCCGCGCGCTGGAAGAGGACGACGTAGAGGCCGGCAATGACGAACGTTGCCGTGGTGCGGACCCACGTCAGCTGCTGCGCAGTGACTCCCGAGGCCATGACGACCTTGGAGATGGACCCGTTCACGCCAAAGAGCGCCGCCGCCAACAGCGCGTAAGCGACGCCCTTGCGAGCTGATTGCGCGGCCATTGTCATGCGCACAGCGTAAGGCGCGCGGATGCTGGAATCTGCACCTGTGCAGGTACGATCAAGACGTTCACTCAACCAAGGAGTCCTTGTGGATACCACGCAGAAGATCCTCGCCATCGCGCACTCAATCGGTGCGGTCCTGGTGCTCGTCGGCGCAATCGTCACGTGGATCAAAGGCGCAAAGGTGTTCCGAGCGATCATGGTCTGGAGCGCCCGTTTCCAGGTGGTGTCGGGCATTGTGCTCGCGATCCTTGCCTTCGCGGATGACGAGGCGAAGCCCGCAAAGCTCGCCGTGAAGCTCCTCATTGCGTTGGCGATCGCAGGTCTTGCTGAGAACGCGGCGCGCCGTGACGTGAGAGCGCCGATCATGGCCGCGATCGTCGTCCTCACGTTGGCCAATATGGCCATCGCCAGCGTCTGGTGACACCGTGGTGCTCGTCCGCGAGGCCCTAGTCGCCGACGCGCCAGAGATCGTGCGCCTCGGTGCGCTCATGTACACGGCGGTTGGAAACGAACCGCACGCCGATTGGCGCCCCTACGCCGAATCACTCATCGCCGCGCGACTGGGCAACGACCTCATCGGGGTGGTCGTCGATGGCGACAACGGCGAACTTGCCAGCTGCGGGCTTGCCAACATCTCGCCGCGTCTTCCGCAACCAGGGGTGTCGGCGACGAATATCGCCTACATCCAGTGGGTGTCAACTGCGCCGCCGTACCAGCGACGCGGCTACGCTCGGGCTGTCATGGAGGCGCTCATCGAGGCCTGCGACGTGCGCGGCGTGCGTGTCATCGAGCTCCATGCGACACCCATCGGGCGCGAGCTGTACGAGTCCCTTGACTTTGTCATCAAGAGCGACAACATCGCGATGAACCTGGTGCGACCCGTCGGCATCCCCGACGGTCGGCCACCGCTGTTCTGGCGACGTTCCTAGGGCGCCCGAACGGAGTGCGGCCCCGGTCCGCGTGCCACGCACGTGCTGGGGGAGTGCGCGCCTAGGATGTCGGGGTGGCCACCTCCGACTACTCCGCGCGTCATCTGTCGGTCCTCGAAGGTCTTGAGGCCGTTCGCAAACGGCCCGGCATGTACATCGGCACCACGGACTCACGTGGTCTCATGCATTGCCTCTGGGAGATCATCGACAACTCAGTCGATGAGGCCCTCGGTGGATTCGGCGATCGCATCGAGGTGGTGCTGTACCCGGACGACTCGGTCGAGGTGCGTGACCGCGCGCGCGGCATTCCCGTCGACGTCGAGCCCAAGACGGGTTTGACCGGCATCGAGGTCGTGATGACGAAGCTACACGCCGGCGGCAAGTTCGGCGGCGGCTCCTATGCGGCGTCGGGCGGTCTCCATGGTGTGGGCGCGTCGGTGGTCAATGCCCTCTCTGAGCGCCTCGACGTGTGGGTCGACCGCGGCGGGAAGACGCACCACATGGCCTTCCGCCGCGGGGAGCCCGGCCGGTGGGCGGACCCGGCAAGCGGGCCGACGCCCGATGCGGAGTTCTCGCCGTTCCTTACCGGGTCTGAACTTGAGGTCACCGGCAAGGTGGCGAAGAACGTCACCGGCACACGTGTTCGCTACTGGGCGGATCGCCAGATCTTCAACAAGAGCGCGGCGTTCTCATACGATGAGCTCGTCACCCGCGCCCGGCAGACGGCATTCCTTGTGCCCGGGCTCACGCTCGTGGTGCGAGATGAGCGTGATCCCGAGAACATCAGCGAGGAGTCGTTCCGTTTCGACGGCGGCACCAAAGACTTTGTCGAGCACATCGCTCCCGACGCCGGCATCACGGACATCTGGGAACTGACCGGCCTGGGCGAGTATTCGGAGACAGTTCCGGTGCTCAAGCCCAACGGGCAGCTCGTGTCCGAAGAAGTCCAGCGCACCTGCCAGGTCGACATCTCTTTGCGGTGGGGTGTGGGTTACGACACTGAGGTGCGCAGTTTCGTCAACATCATCTCGACGCCTAAGGGCGGCACGCACATGGCGGGCTTCGAGCAGGGCCTCGCCAAGACCTTGCGCAAGGTGATCGAGCAGAACGCCCGCCGACTCAAGCTCACGGGCAAGGATGGCGCCGAGCGCATCGAGAAGGACGACATCATGGCGGGCCTCACCGCCGTTGTCACCGTGCGACTGCCAGAGCCGCAGTTTGAAGGTCAGACGAAGGAAGTGCTCGGCACCACACCTGTGCGCTCCATCGTCGCAAAGGTGGTCGAGACCGAGCTGACGCAGATCCTCACATCGACAAAGCGCGATGCGAAGGCTCAAGCGAGCACGGTGCTCGATAAGATCGTTGCCGAGATGCGTGCCCGGGTGGCGGCGCGTAAGCAAAAAGAGATCTCGCGCCGCAAGAACGCGCTCGAGACCTCCACGTTGCCTGCGAAGCTCGCCGACTGTCGCAGCAATGATGTCGAGCAGTCCGAGCTCTTCATCGTTGAGGGTGATTCGGCACTCGGCACCGCCAAACTGGCACGCCAGTCTGACTTCCAGGCGTTGCTGCCGATCCGCGGAAAGATCCTCAACGTTCAACGCGCGTCAGTGACCGACATGCTCCACAACGCCGAATGCGCGAGCATCATCCAGGTCATCGGCGCGGGTTCTGGCCGCACGTTCGACATCGATGCCGCGCGTTACGGCAAAGTCATCCTCATGACGGACGCGGACGTCGATGGTGCTCACATCCGCACTCTGCTCCTCACCCTGTTCTTCCGGTATATGCGCCCGCTCGTCGACGAAGGCCGGGTCTATGCGGCCGTTCCGCCCCTGCACCGAGTTGAGGTTGCCGGTTCCGCGCGCCGCCAGCGCGAGTACATCTACACGTATTCCGAGCAGCAGCTTCACGACACGCTCCGGGACCTGAAGCGCGCGGGCCGTTCATACAAGGAAGACATCCAGCGTTACAAAGGTCTGGGCGAAATGGATGCAGATCAGCTCGCCGAGACGACGATGGACCCGACAAAGCGCACATTGCGCCGGGTGACGGCACGGGATGCCGCGAAGGCCGAAGAGATCTTCGAGCTGCTCATGGGCAACGACGTGGGACCGCGTCGCGACTTCATCATTGCGGGCGCGGCGAGCCTCGACGCCAACCGCATCGACACTTAGTCCGTCGAGCGCATTGGGCGGCGCGGGGTTACCGTTTCGTTGTGAGCCGCGACCATTTCTACCGAACGCTTGATCCGTCATTGCCTGATCTTGGCTGGACGCGCATGCTGCCGCGCACACCGGATGGCGAGGCCGCCCGTGCCATTCACGCATGCACCGATACGGCCGCCCTTGGCGCGATGCTCGGTGCAGCCCGCTCGTTCTTCGGTTCGGCAGGAATGATCGCCATCGGTGCGTTCGGTGGTGCCGCGTTGGCACTCGTGGGGTGGGACGCTGCGGCAGTGGTCCTGTTCGGTGCCGGGGCTTTCGCAGGCAATGGGACGATCGAGGCGCGCCGACGCTCCCGCCAGTGGGCGGCGATCATCGAGGCACGCCTCGCCGCGCTGGGACCGGAGCGCTAGCCAGCCGTCGCCACACGGGGGCCTCTGGTCGCACGTGTTGGCGGCGTCGTGCGTCAGAATGTCTGCGTGACTGACGAGACCGGTGCGACCCCAGCGATCGATGCTGACGAGTTGGGACGCCGCTCGAACGCCGTGCTCCGCATCGGCCTGCTCATGCTGTCAGCCGGGACTGCCGCATACCGTGTGAAGCAAGGCATGACGACGGTGGCGCGCGCGCTCGGCATCGATGCCCACGCGAGCATTGTGACGACATCAGAGATCACGGCGACGTCGCGAGCGGGACAGATCTTTCGCACCGAGGTTGCTGAGGCGCCGCACCTTGGCGTGAATGCTGATCGCATCGCGCGACTCGATCGTTTCCGTCGTTCGGTCCCCGAGCGGATGTCAACCGCCGATGTCCACGCTGCTCTCGATGAGATCGAGAATCGCAGCGCGCTCTATCCGGTCTGGGCGAATGCCGCCTTTGCCGGAGCGGCATGTGCCGCCTTCGCGGTGCTCAACCGGGCACGGCCGCTCGAAGTCGTCGTCGTCTTTGTCGCCGCATTCATCGGCCAATGGGTGCGCCGTGCGCTCGCCCGGCGTCACTTCAACGTCTTCGGCTCCGTGATGGCGGCGGCAGGTGCTGCCACGGGCGTGTACATCGGGGTCATGGGCCTCATCAGCGCCGTCGGTTCAGGCCTTGAGACCCATGCCTCGGGCTACATCTCGTCCGTGTTGTTCCTGCTTCCCGGATTCGCGCTCATCACGGGTGCCCTTGATCTCGCGAAGTCGGACTTCTCCGCTGGCATCCCGCGTGTCGTCTACGGCACCTGGCTCACGCTCGCCGCCGCTGCCGTCGTGTGGGCCGGTTCCCAATTGAGCCCGCTCGACACGTCACCTCGTGAGCCGATCGACGTGGCTCTGCCGCTTGAGCTGCTCATCGTGGCCGCTGCGTCCTTTGGGGGTGTCCTCGGCTTTGCGCTCATGTTCAACTCGCCACTGAGAATGGCGCTGACAGCGGCGGCAATCGGACTTGTCAACGTGCCGCGCGTGTTCCTCATCGACAATGGCATGGCCGTTCAGACCGCCACATTCCTTGCATGCTTTGTCCTTGGCCTCTTCGCCGCCTTTGGTGCACGCGGCGGCCGCTGGCCAGTCATCACGCTGCAAGTGCCGGCGTCACTCGTGCAGATCCCGGGTGTGCTTGCCCATGAGGCCGTGGTGAGCCTCAACGACGCTCGTTATGTGGACGCCACCGCAGGCATCCTCCAGGTCCTGCTTGTCGTACTCGCGATTCTCATCGGTCTCGTTGTCGCGAAGTACGTCACTGACAAGCCGTGGGCTTTCGACCACTGAAGCCACGTTGTTCGCGTCAGCCGATGCCGCCGAGCGGTGTGGGCAGCACCTGACCCGAACCATCGCGTCGGCCGAAGTCCTGCGGAAGGTCAAGCGGCTGGCCAGACGCTGCGGCGGCTCGTGCGGGCGCGGCGCCTACCCATGCGGCGAGCAGGGCGTCTTCACCCTTGAGGAAGCGATGTGCACGCACGCCGCCCGTCGCACGCCCCTTGCCCGGGTACTCAGCTAACGGCGTGACCTTGGCCGCTCCCGGTTGAGTGCCCGGCAGGCCATCGGTGGAGCCCGACACTGTCACCACGACAGCATCCTCACCGGGTGTCACCACGTTGAACGAGATGACAGTGGCACCAGGACCGAGCTTCATGCCCGCCATTCCGCCTGCTGGGCGGCCTTGAGGCCGCACCGCGGCGGCAGGGAAGTGGAGGAGCTGGGCATCCGATGAGACAAGGACAAGTTCGGCGTCGTCCTCTGCAGGCGCCGCGCCCACCACCTCGTCTCCCGCCTTGAGGCCGATGATCTCCCACGCATCGCGCGATGGCGCCGGCTCCGGTGCCACACGCTTCACAACGCCAAGGCGGGTGCCAAGAGCGACGGGGGCCTGTCCGTCAAGAGGGATGAGCGCGACTGGTTCCTCATCGCGTTCGAGCATGACAAGTTCGCGAATCGGGGCACCACCAGCGAGCGACGGCGGATCATCCGTCGACGGCAAGGCGGGCACCTCAAGCAAAGACAAGCGCAGCACCCGGCCCGCCGACGTCACCACGCCGACGTCCGCGCGCGCGGAAGACGACACGACGGAGACGAGAGCGTCGTGAGGGGAGCGGCGTCCGTCCCGCGCGACCGGATGGTCGTCCGCGGTTCGCGCGACCAAGCCGGTTGTCGACAGCAGTGCGAAGCACGGCGTATCAGGGATCTCGAGATCGGGTGCGCTGTTGCGACCACGCGCAGCAGGCACGGCGCCAGACGCAGCGGAGACAGCAGCGATCGACGCGGGCACAACGGTCCCTGCGTCGGCCAGGAGAATCGTGCGGCGCGGCGTGCCGTGCTCGGCGGCGACAGCTTCCATCTCGCGGCTCACAACTGCCCTCAACACGGCGTCGGACCCGAGAATCTCCTCAAGCTCGGCAATCTCCGCGAGCAGCTGCGACTTCTCGCTCTCGAGCTCAAGGCGAGAGAACTTCGTCAGCCGGCGCAGGCGCAGTTCGAGGATGTACTCGGCCTGGACTTCACTGAGGTCAAAGGCGAGCATGAGGCGGTCCTTGGCGGTCGCCGCGTCATCTGAGGTGCGAATGATCTGGATGACCTCATCGATGTCGAGGATCGCAATGAGAAGCCCATCGACAAGGTGGAGGCGGTCTTTGCGAGCCGCGAGCCGGAACGCGGAGCGACGGCGCGTCACCTCGACGCGGTGCTCGACCCAGACGGCAAGCAGCTCCTTGAGGCCAAGCGTGCGCGGCTCCCCGTTGACGAGGGCGACGTTGTTGATCGCGAAGTTCTCCTCGAGTGGCGTCAGCTTGTACAACTGCTCGAGAACCGCCTCCGGAGAGAAGCCCGTGCGCACCTCGATGACGAGGCGAAGGCCGTGGTGGCGGTCGGTGAGGTCCGTCACCGCAGAAATGCCCTGGATCTTCTTGGCGGAGACGCCGTCTTTGATCTTCTCGATGACACGCTCGGGGCCCACACCATAGGGCAGCTCGGTGACGACAATGCCCTTGCGCTTCGCCGTCACATTCTCGATGCGTGCGGTTGCACGGGTGCGGAAGGCGCCGCGGCCGCTCTCATAAGCCTGGCGAATGCCGTCGAGCCCCACGATCTTTCCACCCGAAGGCAGATCGGGTCCCGGCACGAACTTCATGAGGTCGTCGAGGCCTGCCGACGGGTTCGCCAAGAGGTGGCGTGCTGCCGACACCACCTCGATGAGGTTGTGCGGAGCCATATTCGTTGCCATGCCCACGGCGATTCCGGCGGCGCCGTTCACGAGGAGGTTGGGAAGCGCACTTGGCAGCACGGAGGGCTGGCGGAGCTTGTTGTCATAGTTCGGAACGAAGTCGACGACGTCCTCACTGAGGTCAGCGATCATCGCCATCGATGCAGGTGCGAGACGCGCCTCGGTGTAGCGCGAGGCCGCCGGCCCGTCATCGAGAGAGCCGAAGTTGCCATGTCCGTCGACGAGCGGCAAGCGCAAGGAGAACGGCTGCGCCATCCGGACAAGAGCGTCGTAGATCGCCGAGTCACCGTGAGGGTGGAGCTTTCCCATCACTTCGCCCACCACGCGCGAGGACTTCACATACGGGCGGTCTGGGCGCAGGCCCATGTCGCCCATCGTGTAGATGATGCGCCGTTGGACGGGCTTGAGCCCGTCGCGAGCGTCAGGCAGCGCGCGCGAGTAGATGACGGAGTAGGCGTACTCGAGGAAGGACGACTCCATCTCGGCACTGACGTCGATGTCGACGATCTGACCGGCGGGCTCGCTCATGCACACTCCGTTGAAGGCTCAGCAGGGGTTGTCGGCTATTGTCCCTCGCGTGGGCGAGGCCAGTCGCCACGCCACGCGTGCAGGTGCGACAATATCCCGCATGTCGTCTTCGCTTGCCCAGGCAATTGCGGGCGCTGGCTACTATCCGGCTCTCGCGAACCACGTCCTCCGCAGCGCTATCGGCGACGACAAAGTGCGGGCGCACTTTGTTCACGCGGAGACCACCTTCGACACCGCTGAGGTGCGCCGCCATATGTCGGTCCTCGTGCTGACTGACACCCACTTGCTGCGTGCGCATATTGACGATGGCGCAGGTCCCCAGAGCGGCGGGACCCCCGCTGCGTCGGCGACAGTTGAATCGGCACCGCTTCGGTCGATCAGCTCCGTGGCCTTGACTCACGTGATCCATCACCCTGAGAACTTCTCAGAGGGTGATGTGCCACACGAGCTCGTCCTCGCCGTTGGATGGGGAGTTCACTCTCGCATCGACCTCGAACCCGCTCACTGCGGCGACGAGAACTGCGATGCCGATCACGGCTACACGGGAGATCTCACGGGGGACGACACTCTCGCTCGCGTCAGCGTCATCGCCGACGGCGATGAGTCGGTGCGCGCCCTTGAAGAGTTTGGAAAGGCGCTCAACCGGGCGGTAGGCCGTCACGCGTGAGCCTGGAAGCACGTCTCGCCTCGCTCGGCCTGGAGCGTCCCGACTACGGTGGGCGCGAACTTGGCGCAGTGCTCTCAGCGTGCCTCGATGCGATGGGGTCCGGCCATGTCGTGACCGGTCGAGACGCGGCACGAGATCGGGCGCGCCTCGAGATTCCTCATGCACGTCACGTGGTCGTGGTGATTCTCGATGGGCTTGGCTTCTATCAGCTTGAAGCGCGCAGCGGCCATGCGCCCTTCTTGCGCTCTGCTTTGGCAGGCAGCCTCACAGCGGGCTTCCCTACAACGACGGCGACGTCCTTGTCCCTCTTTGGCACAGGCTTCGGTGCTGGGCGCACCGGCATGACCGGCTATACCGCGCGCAACCCTCGCACAGGCACCCTCGCCAATCTCATCTCCTGGGAGGGTGCGTTCGATCCCGAAGAGTGGCAGGGCTGTCCATCTTTGCTCGAAGAAGCCGCGCGCACGGGCGCACGGGTGACGACGCTGGGGAACTACGGTTTCGAAGGCTCCGGTTTGACTCATGCCGCGCTGCGCGGTGGTCGCTTCGTGGCGACCCGGACGCTCGCTCACCGCGTCGACGTGGCGCTCGACGTCGCCAGAGAGCCAGGCATCACCTACATGTACTGGGGTGATATCGACGCGGCAGGCCACAAGTTCGGCTGGCAGTCGGATCAATGGGTCGCTGCGGTCGAGGACGCGGACCGCGAGCTGCGCCGCTTGGCCATGTCGTTGCCGCACGGAGCGATCATGGTCGCCAGCTCTGACCACGGCATGGTTGATGTGGTGGGCCAGCCGCGATGGGATGTCGCCAGCGATGCAGTGTTGGCGCAGGACGTCGACCTCGTGGCGGGGGAGCCGCGCGCCCTCCACCTTTACGCACAACCAGACTCGATTGATGAGGTTGTGGTGCGGTGGAGTGAACACCTTGGTGACCATGCGGTCGTCATGACGCGTGCGGATGCAGGCGGTCTTGGGCTATTCGGTCCAATTGCTCAAGACGTGACGACGCGCCTTGGAGACATTGTCGTCGCGATGACCCAGCGTGCGACTGTCGTCGATTCGCGCACGCAAACGCCTCATTCGCTCAATCTCATCGGCATGCACGGTTCATTGACGCCAGAAGAGTTGACCGTGCCGTTGCTGATTGCCGGGCGTCCATAGGCGAGGCCTACGTGTCGTTGCGTGCGCCAAAGACGATCTCGTCCCAGCTGGGAACGGAGGCGCGACCCTTACGGGGCTTTGGCCCGTCCTTGTCAGGCTGAGGCGTGCGCGCAGAGCCAGCAGGATGCGGCATCGTGCGCGATTGTGAGGACTGGGGATGGGGCTGGGTCGGCACCGCACCAGACTGGGGTGAACGCGCGGGGCCGAAGCCCTCAAACCGCTCGTCGCCCTCGTCCTCGTCTTCTTCCATCTCAATCGGCTCTCGCGTACCGCGTCGTGCCGCGAGGTCCTCGAGGAGGTCGTCCGTCGCGTCGGCAGGCTTGACGTCAAATGGCGCAGCCTCCTCGGCGGGGGAGGTAACTGCGGCGGGGCGGCGCGGCTCAAGTGGCGCAGCATCGGTGCGCACTGCGCTCAGGTGCCGGCGCGGAATCGGTGCCTCAAGGAGCTCGGTCTCGGTAAGCCACGCGGCTTCCTCGTCTTCGGCGGTGAGCGCCTTGGCGACGTGGTCAAAGGTCCACAGCGCGCGAATCGTGCGGCCGCCCACCACGTAATCGGCGGCGACCTTCCAGGGCTCGTCGACGCCGCGCCAGGCATCCCACTTCACCGACTCGGGGTCGACGCCGCGGCTGGCGAGGCGGTCTCCGACGAGGTCGACGAGTGTGGGCGCTGTTGCGTCGGTGCCCACGCGAGTGCCGTGGGCCAACTGCACGATGTAGGCGCGCTCCGCGAGAACGGGGGCCTCGAACTTCACGAGTGCTTCCAGCGGCTCGCCTGTGAGGTGGGCCAGTTCGGCCGCATTGAGTCCGGCGCGGATGCGCTGCTGGATCTCGCGAGGGGTAAGGCTCGTGACCTGCCCGGGCTCGGCCGCGCGGGTGACTCGCGCGTGACGCACGAGCGCACGCAGCTCATCGGAGATTTCGAGGCGCAGCTCGGCGCCGTCCTCGGTGACCAGGAGCACGTGAGTGCCGTCCTCGGACAATCCCTTGAGGTGAGCAGCGGTCATTGCTCCACTGTGCCACGCAACCACGCTCGGCGCGCGGTACGGCACGCCCGAACGCTATGCCACGCTGGAGTCATGACCACTGCGCTCGAACTCCATAACATCGCTGCGCGGCTCGCGACCGAGGCCGGGGAGCTCATCTCGAATGGCCGAGCGCAGGCGCACGTGACGGCCACCAAGTCCTCCCACATCGACATCGTGACCCAGATGGACATCGCAGCGGAACGGCTGTTGCGCGAGCGTCTGGCGCACGTGCGACCCGAGGACTCAATCCTTGGTGAGGAAGGCAGAGACGTCGTCGGCACGTCTGGTGTCACGTGGGTGCTCGATCCGATCGACGGCACCGTCAACTACCTCTACGGCTTGCCGCACTACGCCGTATCCGTTGCCGCCGTGACAGGTGGTGCGGACCCGACGACATGGACCGCGCTTGCTGGAGCTGTGTATGACGGCAGCGGCGTCCTGTGGTCCGCGGCGCGTGGGCACGGCGCATGGTGCGACGGCCTCGCGATGAAGCGGACCGAGGCGCCGCCTCTCGACGCAACACTGCTCGCCACCGGATTCCAGTACGTCGCCGAGCGGCGCACGGCTCAGGGCCGCATTGTCGCTGAGATGTTGGGCTCGGTCCGAGACATCCGACGCCTGGGCGCGGCGAGCGTTGATCTGTGCCTCGTCGCGGCGGGCCATATCGACGCGTACTACGAGCATGGACTGAAGCCGTGGGACCACGCTGCGGGAGCACTCATTGCCACCGAAGCAGGGGTGAAGGTCGCTGGGATCGATGGTGGGCCAGCCGACGATCACCTCCTCATCGCGGCGATGCCCGAGACGTGGGACGCACTGAGGGATGCCCTCGACAAGGCCGGCGCACGCGAGCCGTGGACGCAAGAATCGGTCTAGAGTTCGCAAAAACCGGTTTTCTGGTGCACAATGCCTGCGCCACACGGGAACAAAATGAGCTCGCTAGGCATTGATCACACACCACAAGGTGAATGGAGACCCACGGATGGCGACCGACTACGACGCCCCGCGCAAGACCGACGATGAGATCGCGGCTGACTCGATTGAAGAGCTGAAGGCGCGTCGCTCGGACAAGAGCTCGGGTGTGGTCGATGAGGACGAGGCCGACGTTGCTGACAGCTTTGAGCTGCCCGGCGCCGACTTGTCTGGTGAAGAGCTGTCAGTGCGGGTTCTCCCGCCTCAGCAGGACGAGTTCACCTGCATGTCGTGCTTCCTCGTGCATCACCGCAGCCAGTTGGCCAGCTTCAAGGGCGACCAGCCGATCTGTTCGGAGTGCGCGGCCTAAACGGTTCGAGTTGGGCGCTCCTTGCGCCTAGGGTGGAGCACCATGACGAACGTCGAGGTGTTGATCAGCACGACTGACGGCGACGTGCCGCTGCCGTCGTACGCTCACCCTGGAGACGCAGGTGCTGACCTCACGACTCGAGAGGCGGTCACTCTCCAACCCGGTGAGCGTCGCACGGTCCGCACCGGAGTCCGCATCGCCCTTCCTGACGGCTACGCCGCCTTTGTCCACCCTCGCAGCGGACTCGCGGCTCGTCATGGGGTGACGATCGTCAACGCGCCAGGCACCGTCGACGCGGGTTACCGTGGCGAGATCAGCGTCACCTTGCTCAACTCCGACGCTCACGAGCCCGTCGCTCTCGAGGTCGGAGATCGCATTGCGCAGCTTGTCATCCAGCGGGTTGAGAGGGCGCGCTTCATTGAGGTTGAGACATTGCCTGGCTCTCACCGCGGCGACGGCGGTTTCGGGTCGACAGGTACGTCGTCAACACCAGTCGGGACCCAGTGACGTCCGTGGTCGATATTGAGTCTCCGGCCGGAGTCACACCGGCCGGCGCACTTCAGCCGCGCACCATTGCTCGGGTCCGTGGCCGCGTGCACCACGTTGAGGTCAGTCCCGCTGATCGCCCCGCCACGTTTGTTGCTCGCCTCGTCGACGACAGTGGAGCTCTCGACTGCGTCTTCATGGGCAGGCGCGGCATTGCGGGAATCGAACCTGGTGCCATGCTCGAAGTTGAAGGCAGGATCACTGCGAGTGAGGATGTCCCGGTGATCTACAACCCCCGCTATGAATTGCTTCCCGCATGAGCGATGCGGTGAGTGAGCCCCGCAAGGCGACGCCGGCTCAGCAGCTGTTGGCCGATGACTTCGATTGGGCGGAGGCGATCGGCGGTTGGCGAGGCCTAGCTGAAGCCGTCGCTCCCGGCGCCGTCTTCGTCGCCGCATTCCTCATCTGGGGCGGCTACCGCATTCCGGTGGTCGCCTCCGTCGCGATCGTTGTCGTCCTCGTTGTCGCGCGTCTCGTTCAGCGCACGCCCGTGACACAGGCGCTTGGCGGTCTTTTCGGCGTCTTGCTCGGCGCAATCTGGGCGTGGCGAGCAGGAGACGCGAACGAGTACTTCGTGCCGGGGTTCTGGTACACCGGCGCCTACACGGTCGGACTCACCATCTCGATGGCGCTGCGGTGGCCGGCTGTCGGCATCGTCGTGGGGCTTCTCAAGGGATGGTCGACGCACTGGCGATCGGATAAGCGCGCAATGCGACGCTTTCAAGCGGCGACGGGCTTCTACGTCGGCACCCAGATCGTCAAGCTCGCAATCCAGGTTCCGCTTTACCTCGCGGGTGCCACAGCGGCGCTCGGGACGGCAAAGCTCGTCCTCGGTGTGCCGTGGTTTGCCGTCGCGCTCTTTGTCATGTGGTCGATGGTGCGGAATGTAGAACTCGCTGAAGAGCGTCGGGATCCGCCTCCGCCGACAGAATGAACAAGAGCTCGTCGAGCGGCTCAAGGGTGTCTTCTGGGCTCGGCGCAATCGTCCGATCCCCGCGCACGATGCACGAGAGCACCACATCGTCGGGCAGAGTGATGTCTCGCAGGGCGACGCCTCCAAGGGGCGAGTCAGAGGGCAAGGTGACCTCAATGATCGACGCGCCCGATTGGTGAAAGGTGAACACCTTCACCAAGTCGCCCACTGCCACGGCCTCTTCCACCATCGCCGTCATGATGCGCGGCGTTGACACCGCAACGTCCACACCCCATTGCGAGTCGTACATCCACTCATTGCGGGGGTTGTTGACGCGTGCGACGGTGCGGGGCACGGCGAACTCGGTCTTCGCAAGCAACGAGATGACGAGATTTGCTTTGTCATCACCCGTGGCGGCGACCACGACGTCCATTGACTCGGTGCCAGCTTCGCGCAGAGCGGTCAGCTCACAGGCGTCGGCGAGCATCCATTCCGCCTGCGGCACTTGCGACACGCGCATGGCGCTAGGGGAGTGATCGAGAAGAAGCACCTCGTGGCCGTGCTCAAGAAGGTCGCGCGCAATTGAACGCCCGACCGATCCGGCTCCTGCGATCAGCACCCTCACGATGCGCTCCTCGGTGCGTGGCTGACGACCTTGATGACCTCACGTGACAACTCATCCGCCATGAGGAAGTGAAGATCGTCCCCGGCCTGGAGGATCGTGGATGCGTCGGGAAGGACGGCGGCGCCAAAGCGCGAGATATACGCGATCCGGGCCCCTGACGCCGACTCGAGTTCACTGACGCGTCGACCAATCCAGGCGTCATTGAAGGGCAGACGACGCATGACGACGTCGACATCGGGATCGGTGTATTCGGCTTCCGAGCCGCCTGGCAGGAGGCGCGTGACAATCTGTGCGGCCATCCACGGCACCTGTGCGACGGTCGCGATCCCGAGGCGTTCGTAGACTTCCGCGCGCCCGGAGTCCGCAATACGTGCGACGACGTTGTCAACGCCGTACGTCTCGCGGACCACGCGGGCGGCAAGGATGTTCGAGTTGTCGCCGTCGGACACGGCGGCGAAGGCGTATGCCTCCTCGACACCGGCGGCAACGAGGGTGTCGCGGTCAAAACCGAGCCCGGTGATCCTTTGGCCCTGGAAGTCAGACGGGAGGCGACGGAAAGCGTCGGCCACGGAATCGATGATCGCGACCGAGTGACCGCGCGACTCGAACTCGACGGCCAAGGTGGCGCCAGTGCGGCCACAACCCATGATCACCACGTGCACGCCACCACGCTATACCGCACGGAGCCTAGGATGGTGCGACGTGCAGCGGTTTATCGATCGCGTCAAGCTCTTCGTGTTTGGTGCGCCAGTCGCCACGGACGTGGTGAAGCCTCAAACGTTGCGAACGCGCCTTGCGCTTCCAGTCTTCGGTGCAGGGGTGCTCTCGGCCGTGGCCTATGGCCCCGACGCAGTGGTCGAGGCGCTCCGCTCAGGCGGTCAGCAGAGTGCGATTCCTGCGATGGCGCTTGGATCTGTTGTCATCCTCGCGTTGTTGGGCGCCGCCTACGCATCGCAAGTGCGTGCCTTCCCCCACGAACGCGGTGACTACGGCGTGGTCCGTGATCGTCTCGGCCCACGCTTCGGCATGGTGACAGGTGCGTCGCTGCTCACGGACTATGTGTTCACCGTCGCGATCTCGGTGTCGGCCATCGCCTCAGTGCTCACCTTCTTGGTGCCGGAATGGGACGGCAGAGCCACGATCATCGGCGTCGCAGCACTCGCCGTCATGACCCTCATCAATCTGCGCGGAGTCCATGATCGCGTGCGGGTGCTCATCGCCGTGTGGCACGGTTTTGTGCTTGTCATCATTGCGCTCGTTGTGGCCGGGGCCGTTCGCCAGGACTCGGTGACAGACGTCCTCCGCGATACCCCGGCGTCGGGCGGATGGACGGTGCTTGTCGCCTATGCCGGCGCCGTCGCATCGGGCGCCGTGATGGTGACGGGCATCGAGCACCTCGCCGCTTCTGGACCCGCCCACGCTGAGCCGCGCGGCAAGAGGGCCTCCCGCACCTTGCTCATTGCCGTGCTGGTGAGCGCCGGTGCCTTCTATGCAGTCCTGTGGCTCGCTTCGCACTTCCGCCTCACCGGGTGGAATGACGGTTCAATCCTCATGCAGGTGACGCAACGGGTGTTCGAGTCGTCAGTGCCTGTGTGGATCGTCGGACTATCCGCCGGAATGATCCTGTGGGCCGCGGGTTCAGGAGTGTTCCGACGCTTCTCACGGATCACCGGCGTCCTCGCGCTCGACGGGGTGCTGCCGCGGCAGATGGCGATGCGCAACGACCGCCTGGTCCAACGCGGTTCGATCCTCCTCGTCGCCACCGCCTCCGCCATCATCGTCATCGCGGTCGATGCAAGTGTCAGTCAGCTGATCCACATGTACATCGTCGGCGTCTTCACATCGATCGTCCTGAGCCAGCGCGCGATGGTCGAGTGGACGCGCACCAAGTACCAGACGGCCACCGAACCCAAGGAACGGTTCCTGTTGGGCATGCGGCGAGTGCTTCACATCGCCGCTCTCGTCGCCGCCGCAGGCGTGTTGCTCGTGACGGCGGTGTTCAACTTCGCCAACGGTGCGTGGATCGCGATCGTGCTCATCGTGCTCGTCATCGTGCTGATGGGTGGGATCAAGAGGCACTACGACGCCGTCCGTGTCGACATCGCGCTCGACAAGGGTGCGAACTCGCCGACTTTGCCGTCGGCGACCCACGGCATCGTCCTCGTCGCCCAACTGCACCGACCGGCGCTCCACGCGCTGTCCTACGCCAAGGCGGCACGGCACTCAACGCTGAAGGCGGTCACGGTCCAGATGGATCGCGGCGCCTCTGTTGCACTTCAGAAGCGTTGGACCTCGATGAACGTGGGGACACCGCTCGTCGTGCTCGACTCGCCGTACCGCGACCTCGTCGCTCCGGTGCTCACGTACGTCAAGACGTTGCACCTGCGCTCACCGCGTGAGGCGGTCTTCGTCTACGTCCCCGAGTACATCGTGGGACGCTGGTGGGAGCAGCTGCTTCACAACCGCAACACCGCACGCCTGCGCGCGCAGCTGTTGAACGTGCCCAATGTCGTCGTGAGCGCGGTGCCGTGGAGGCTCGAGTCGGCACGCCGCGAGGGCTTTGTCGCCGATGATTCGGCAGAAGAACTGGAGATCCCGTGACGACCATTCAGGTCACTGTCGGCGCCCCTGCGCATGGCGGCCATTGCGTTGCGCGCCATGAGGGCCGGGCGGTCTTTGTGCGCCACGCGCTTCCCGGCGAGGTCGTGGAGGCACGAGTAGACGACGCTGCGCCAGACGCTCGCTTCTGGAACGCGGATGCGGTGGCGATTCTTGAGGCGTCTGCCGATCGTGTCGCGCACCCATGGCCGGAGGCCGCACAGGGAGGCGTCGGGGGAGCAGAGCTTGGCCACGTTGCCCTTCCTGCTCAGCGCACGTGGAAGACAGCCGTGTTGCGGGAGTCGTTTGAGCGCTTTGCAGGCGTGACCTTTGCTGGAGAGGTGCAGGCCGTTCCAGGCGACGACGAGCGGGGCGGGCTCCGCTATCGCACCCGCGTCAGTGCGGTCGCAGGGGAAGATGGTCGCGCCACGATGGCGCTCCAAGGCGGAAGGGGCCGGCGAACTCTCACCGCCATGCCACTTGCGACGCCGGCCGCCGAGGCCTCCCTCCTCGCCACCGAAGGGCGCCCCGGAGAGCGGATCGACGTCATCGAGACGTCGACGGGCTGGGTCCATGTGGTTCGTGGGGCCAGGGGTGCGGGAAAGATGCTCACCGAGAAGGTAGGCGATCTCACCTACACCCTGAGCGCGCGTGATTTCTGGCAGGTTCATCGCGGCGGTCCGGCGCTGCTCGTCGACGAGGTGGTGAGACGTGTGGGCGCATCGCCCCGCGTGCTGGACCTGTACGCCGGCGTCGGACTCTTCGCAGCGGCACTCGCCGCACAGGGACGGGACGTGACAGCCGTCGAGGCCGCAGGAAGCCAAGGCACATCATCGCTTGAGCGCAATCTCTCGCGCTTCTCGAACGCGCGGGGCATCATCGCGGATGCGCGGCGCACCCTCGAGCAGATGGCTCGAGACGGCAAGGACATGAAGGGTGCCACCGTGGTCCTCGATCCGCCGCGCGCGGGAGCCAAGGCCGCCACCGTGAAGGCCATCGCGGCGCTTTCACCTCAGAGCATCGTCTACGTCGCATGCGACCCCGTCGCGTTGGCCCGGGACACAGCGCTGCTGGCCCACGAGGGATACGTGGTGGACGACGTCGCGGCATGGGACCTGTTCCCCATGACCCATCACATCGAAACGATCGCCACTTTCGCGCGGGGCTGACGCGGCGCGGCGGGACCTCCGCACTACCCCGGTAGACTGGTCGGCGACAAATCAAGGAGCGCGATGAGCATCAACACCCTGGGATCCAAGTCCACCCTCAACGTTGGCGACAAGGCCTACGAGGTCTATCGCCTGGACGCCGTTCCGGGGCTCGAAAAGCTCCCGTACTCGCTGAATATCATTGCCTAGGCGCTGTTGCGCACGGAAGATGGCCAGAACATCACGGCGGACCACTTCAAGGCCCTTGCCGCGTGGGACCCGCAGGCCGAGCCCGACACCGAGATCCAGTTCACGCCCGCCCGCGTCGTCATGCAGGACTTCACGGGCGTGCCGTGCATCGTCGACCTCGCGACGATGCGCGAAGCGGTGAGCGAACTCGGA
>CAZRHL010000025.1:0-20177 GCA_964600005.1 uncultured Demequinaceae bacterium | reverse complement strand
ATAGCCAGCAGCGGTCGAGTACACGCCTGCGGTCTGCCAGAAGATGCGCTCGGCTCCCCAGAAGCAGCCCATGCCCACGTAGAGCACCTCCATGCCCTCGGGCCATGGACCCTTGAGGGGCGAACCGAGAACAGCATGCGTGTCCGCAATCTGCAGCTCCGAATCGCGGCCCTGGAGAGCCTCGTCCTTGGTCACCATCTGAGTCTTGTCCACGCCAAGCATTATTCCTACCTCCGCTCACACCAACGCGATGCGCGCCCATCGTGTTCCATGCGCGCGATACGCTCGCTCCATGGCAGGCGAAGAGCATCGCGAAACGATCGAAAGCCCCGACGCTGTCAGCGGCGTGGGCGCTGTGGCCGAGGCGATGGTTCACGAGGGTGAGGACGCGCCGAGGGAGGCTCAGTTTTCGGTGCCTTTGCCACTGAGAGTCGCGGCGGCGTGGGCGTGGCGACTCATCGTGGTGGGTGTTGTGCTCGTGGCGCTGTGGAACGTCATTGCCGTGCTCGGTGCGATCGTCCTCCCGCTCGTCATCGCCCTGCTTATCGCCGCTCCGCTCGAGCGGCTCGTCACCCACATGCAACGGTGGCGCATCCCACGGTCTCTCGGCGCGCTGCTCGCGATTCTCATGCTGATCTCGGCCGTGGCGGGCCTTTCCTATGCGGTGGGCGCGTCAGTGATGAGTGGCTTCTCGCGGCTGCGCCGCTCCGCCGAAAAGGGCTTCGACACCCTTGTCGAGTGGCTCGTCGATGGACCTCTTCACGTGTCGAGTGAGCAGATCGATGAGGCCGTGTCCGGTGTTCAGAACACCGTGCGCGACAACGCGTGGGGTCTCGCCTCAGGCGCCCTCGATGTGACGAACACGATCGCCGCGCTCGTCGCAGGTGTGGTGCTCGCGCTCATCTCGCTGTTCTTCTTCATGCGCGACGGTGCGCAGATGTGGCAGTTCTTTGTCAGCATCCTCCCTGCCAAGGCTCGCCCGAGCGTCAACAAGGCGGGTTATGCGGGTTGGATCTCGCTGCGCCGCTACACGCAGACGTCGGTCTTTGTCGCCTTCATCGACGCCGTCGGCATTGGCCTTGGCGCATGGATACTCGGCGTGCCGCTCGCGTTGCCGATCGCGATTGCCGTGTTCCTCTTCTCCTTTGTGCCGATGTTCGGTGCGGGCATCTCGGGAGCAATCGCTGTTCTTGTCGCGCTTGTCGACGGAGGCTGGAAGTCCGCCGTCATCATGCTCATCATCGTGCTCGTCGTTCAGCAGGTTGAAGGCAACATCCTCTACCCGTGGCTCTTTGGCAAGGCCGCCTCCGTCCACCCGATGGCGATCTTGCTTGCCGTCTCAAGCGGCACGCTGCTCGCTGGTCTCGCCGGCGCCGTCATCGCGGTGCCGATCCTCGCTTTCACCGTGGCATTCGGTCGCGGTCTGCATGAAGAGTTCATCCTCACTCGCGAGGACGAAAGGCCGCTGACAGGGCAGATCCCGATCCTCGCCGAGAAGTCGAAGGAAGCCTTCCGCCGAGCTCGGGACCGCGTGACCACCACCCAGATCCGCGTCCGCAAGCGTCGCAAGCGGGGCTAGTCAGCGAATGGAGTGCGTCGCCTACGCGACGGGGAGGTGCCGTTCCTGCACCCTCCTTGACATTCCGCACGCCCGCCAAGTGGCGGACAAGGAGCTGGCGCTGCGCGATCTGCTCGCCCCGCATACGGCCGACGCCGGGGCTGGCATCGCATGGGAGGCGCCGCTTGTGAGCGTGTCGAGTCACTTCCGTTCGAAAGCGAAGATGGTGGTTGCGGGCACGGTGGATGCACCGACGGTGGGCATTCTCGATGCGGACGGCCGCGGCATCGACCTGCGTGACTGCCCGCTCTATGAGGCGCCTGTTGCCGCCGCGCTGCCGGTGCTGGCCCGCTTCATCACGCATGCCTCACTCGTCCCATATGACGTGGCACGCCGCAGCGGCGAGCTCAAGCACATCCTTGTCAGCGGATCCCCATCCGGTGAGGTGATGGTCCGCTTCGTCATGCGATCCACAGAGGCACATGCTCGCCTGCTCAAGCATCTGCCGTGGCTGCGTGAGCAGCTCCCACACCTCGCCGTCGCCAGCCTCAATGTGCTCCCCGAGCACAAGGCCGTGCTTGAAGGTGAGCGCGAGATCGTGCTGACCGAACGAGAGACGCTGCCGATGCCTCTTGGGGACGTGACACTTCACATGAGGCCGCAGAGTTTCTTCCAGACGAACACCGCCATTGCTCGCGAGCTGTACAAACAGGTCGCCGCCTGGGTGGACGAGACAGCGCCGCGCACCGTGTGGGATCTGTACTGCGGCGTCGGCGGCTTTGCCTTGCACTGTGTGGCTCCAGGCCGCCTCGTCACCGGCGTGGAAGTGGCGGAGCAGGCGATCGCATCGGCCCGCATCACGGCCGCGGAGATGGTGGCGGCGGGCGTGCCGGGTGCGGAAGGTGCTCGATTCGAGGTGGGCGACGCGACGGCATGGGCGCAGCGGCACGCAGCGGCGGACCTTGTCATTGTCAATCCACCGCGGCGAGGTATCGGCGTGACGCTCGCACAGTGGCTTGAGAACAGCTCGGTGCAACGCGTCATCTACTCAAGCTGCAATCCGCAGACTCTCGCACGGGACCTGGACGGGATGCCGTCGCTGAAGCCGACGAGGGGCAGGCTGCTCGACATGTTCCCGCACACCGAACACTACGAAGCGGTCGTGCTTCTCGAGCGCCAGGCGTAGCAGATTCACCCCGTGAAGGGCTCGACCTTCACAATCTTGACCGCGATCTCGTTGCCATTGGGTGCGACGTATGACGTCGTGTCCCCGGCCTTCTTGCCAAGCACGGCCTCGCCAAGCGGCGACTGAGCGCTGAAGACATCGAGATCGGTGCCGTCAGCCACCTCACGGGAACCCACGAGGAAGCGCATGTCACGGCCCGCGACCTTGGCTTCAACAACGGAACCCGGCTGCACCGAGCCATCGTGCGCCGCAGGCTCGCCCACCTTGGCGGTTTCGAGGATGCCGCGGAGCTGCGCGATGCGGGCCTCTTGCTTGGCCTGCTCCTCGCGGGCGGCGTGGTAGCCGCCGTTCTCCTTGAGGTCGCCCTCCTGGCGACGCTCGTCGATCTCCTTGGCGATAGCCGCGCGTCCTTCACCCACCAGGTAGTCGTACTCCTGCTGGAGACGGTCAAATGCCTCCTGGGTGAGCCACGTCTGCTCCGTCATGATTCACATCCTTAAGCGCCTGGAATGGTCAAGGGTAACGAGTGTGCGAGCGAGAATCCACCTGCCTCAGGAGGTGGGCTCGCAATGCTTCACCACCGCCGTCGTCGCGCTCTCGGTGGTCGCCATCGTGGCGGTGATGCGCTGCTGCTTTCCCGCGGCGGGGTCAACGGTGACCGTGGTGGTGCCCACTTCCGCGAACCGGACGTTCAGCGCATGAACCTGACATGTGACGGGCTTGTCCGAGTAGAAGAACACGTCAAATGTGGCCGACGCTTCAACGGGCGAGTCGATCGAGAAGCCGACATCGCGCCACCGGACCGGCTCTTGCGAGTTGAACCACGCCCACGCCGATACGGCGGCAATGAGGAGGGTGAGCCCGGCAGTGACCGCCCACCAGGCGCGCCGGGAGAGCCTGGGACGGGCGTCGTCCTCGGGTTCGGCGGCGAAAGTGGAATCAGTCATCGTGAGGCAGGATAGACCCGTGGACACGGCGTATTACGAAATCGGCCCGGGCTTTGCGGGATTCGTGGCAACCTTTGCGATCGCGATCGCGTTGGTGCTGCTGTACCGCTCGATGTCGCGCCACCTGCGCAAGGTGCGCCGCGACGCAATGGCTCAGGAAGAAGCCCGCCGTGCAGCGTTGGCCGAGGGCGCGTCGGCGCCAGTGAAGCCCGCATCGTCAGGACGCGTTGAAGACGGCGATAGCGGCGGCGATGTAGTGGCACACGAAGCCGACGACAGTTAGCGAGTGGAAGTACTCGTGGTACCCGAAGTAGCGCGCTGACGTGCCCGGCCATTTGAAGCCGTAGAACACTGCCCCCACGGTGTAGCTGAGGCCACCGGCGACGATGAGCCACACGACGGCCGCGCCGCCGTTTTCATAGAACGGCTTGATGTAGCCGATCGCCACCCAGCCGAGTGCGACGTAGAGCGGCACGTAGAGCCAGCGCGGCGCGTTGATGAAGATCACCCGGAACAGCAACCCCAAGAATGCCCCGACCCATACGAGAACGAGGACGGCCGTACGAGTGGTGCCCTCGAGGAGAATGACGGTGAGCGGGGTATACGTTCCAGCGATAATGAGAAAGATGTTGGCATGATCCATGCGTCGAAGCACTGCCAGCGTGCGCGGTGACCACCGGCCCCGGTGGTACACGGCGGATGTGCCAAACAGCATGACGGCGGTGAGAGTGAACACGCCAGACGAGACGCGACCGGAAAGGGTGGGGGCGAAGATCATGAGCGCCATGCCTGCGATAAGCGCGATAGGGGTGGCGCCAAGGTGCAGCCAGCCGCGCAACAGCGGCTTGTTGATCATGGGAAACGCGTCTGGGTCGGTGGGCGGTGCCTCGGACTTTGAGGGAGACGTGTCGGCCATGAACCTACGATACCGTAGGTTCGTTTTGCGGCGACGGGCCGTAGCATCGGTGCGGGAGGTCTAATGGGGCTACGGAGCGCGCTGTACCGCTCGTACGAAAGCTTGCTCGTACGCGAACTGCGGCGACGCGGCGTGGTACCCCGCCATATCGGCGTCATTCTCGATGGAAACCGCCGCTGGGCGCGCCAAGTTGGTGCGAGCCCACGCGACGGCCACCAGCGCGGGGCGGACAAGATCACCGACGTCCTTGAATGGTCAGCGGAAGCCGGAGTCGAGGTCGTGACGCTGTGGATGCTTTCCACCGACAACCTCTCCCGCGAGCCCGCGGAGCTCGACGCGCTGCTGGAGATCATCTGCTGCGCGATCGAGGAACTGGCGAGCGACGGAAGGTGGCGCCTGCAGCACGTGGGCGACGCGTCGCTCTTGCCAGGCGCGACGTCGGACCGCATCAACGAGGCCGTCACCCGGACCAAGAAGGCGAAGAAGCTCCACGTCAACGTCGCGGTGGGCTACGGCGGGCGTCACGAGATCGCCGACGCTGTTCGCTCAGTGCTCATGGCGGGTGTCGCCGCGGGTCACTCTCTTGAGCAGGTGGCGGAAGAGTTCTCTGTGGAGCACATCGCACAGCACCTGTACACAAAGGGACAGCCCGACCCCGACCTTGTCATCCGCACCTCAGGGGAGCAGCGCCTCGGTGGCTTTCTCATGTGGCAGTCCGCGCACAGCGAGTTCTACTTCTGCGACGCCTACTGGCCGGACTTCCGCCGCGTCGACTTCTTGCGCGCGTTGCGCAGCTTCTCCCAACGCGAGCGCCGGCTCGGGCGTTAACGCCGACGCTTCCTTGGGTTCGGGGCCCAGGTAACAGTCAGGTGAAATCTTGTGAACACGCCCCTCACCTGGGCAGTAATGGACCGCAGCGGGCGTAGCGTCGGCAATGTGGTTACCTCCGTAAGGCGGTTTGTCCCCGAACCGTCCTGATCCATCGCCGCTGGGCGATGGGCGCCCTGCGGCCTGACACGCTGGAGCGCTCGTGACTCAGACCACCACCACCGCCGCGGTTGATTCCACTCTGGACACCACCGTGAAGACCTATGTGCTCGACACCTCCGTCCTGCTCTCGGATCCACGCGCGCTCAAGCGCTTCGCCGAGCACTCGGTGGTGCTGCCCGTTGTGGTGATCACCGAGCTCGAGGCGAAGCGGCACCACCCAGAACTTGGCTACTTCGCGCGGTCGGCACTGCGCACGCTCGACGACATGCGCGTCCAGCACGGCACCCTCGACCAGCCCGTGCCGGTCAACGACGCAGGCGGCACGGTGCGAGTCGAGCTCAACCACACTGATCAGGACGTGCTCCCCAGCGGCTTCCGCCTTGGCGACAATGACACGCGGATCCTCGCCGTCGCCGCCAACCTGCGCGCGGAGGGCCACGCGGTCACCGTGGTGTCAAAGGATCTGCCGATGCGTGTGAAGGCCTCTGCCCTCGGCATCGAGGCCGAGGAGTACCGAGCCGAGCTTGCGGTGGAATCCGGCTGGACCGGCATGCGCGAGATCGAGCTGACGGGCGAGCAGATGGCCGCGCTGTGGGACAACGAGCGCATCGAAGCGCCGCCCGCTGATGAATGCGGCGAAGACCTGCACGCCTTGCCCATCCACACCGGACTCGTCATCCACTCGGGCAGGGGCTCAGCACTTGGTCGCATCGCGGCAAACGGACAGATCCGCCTGGTGCGGGGCGATCTCGAAGTGTTCGGTGTCCACGGCCGCAGCGCCGAACAGCGCATCGCGATCGACCTCTTGCTCGATGAGTCCATCGGCATCGTGTCAATGGGTGGCCGCGCGGGAACCGGCAAGAGCGCGCTCGCGCTGTGTGCAGGTCTCGAAGCGGTGATGGAACGCCGTCAGCACAAGAAGATCATGGTGTTCCGCCCGCTGTACGCGGTGGGCGGCCAGGACTTGGGTTACCTGCCCGGCTCCGAGGCCGAGAAGATGAACCCGTGGGCGCAGGCGGTGTTCGACACCCTGGGCGCGATGGTGAGCACCGAGGTGGTCGAGGAGGTGCTCGGCAGGGGCATGCTCGAGGTGCTCCCGCTCACCCACATCCGTGGCCGTTCGCTTCATGATGCTTTCGTCATCGTGGATGAGGCCCAATCTCTTGAACGCAACGTGCTCCTCACGATGCTGAGCCGCATCGGTCAGGACTCGCGTGTGGTCCTCACCCACGACATCGCCCAACGAGACAACCTGCGAGTGGGGCGGCACGATGGCATTGCGGCCGTCATCGAGGCGTTGAAGGGCCACGACCTCTTCGCGCACGTGACACTTGAGCGGTCCGAGCGTTCGGCAGTGGCCGCTCTCGTCACCGACATGCTGGAGCGGCTCGACCTCTAGAGGGTCGTCTCCTCAGAGGCGGCCGGGATCGACGAGTCGATTGATTCGGCCGGGCACGCGTCGTCGGGCACGGCAACGTCGAGGCCGTACAGCGTCTGCAGCGCCATGAGGTATTGATCGGCCATCCCGGCCTGCGCGAGCTCACGCGCGCGCACAGTGGGCACGTGAAGCAGGGCCTTCGCAAATCGGCGCAGAGCCTGTTCGGTCTGGTTCGCCTGCTCAACGTCCTCGGCTGCGGCTCCAGCCTCGGGCCGGATGCGCGCGATCTCTCGCTCAAGCAGACCAAAGACGTGCTCGCGAAGAGTGACGATCGCGGGGTCGACGATGCGGGCGTCCGAGTCGCCGGCGTATCGGGCCACCGCGTGCGCGACGATGGCGCGGGCCGATTCGATCGCGGCGGCGGACTCTTCCGGTGCGTGCTCTTTCACGTCGTCGAGACGTATCACGGCAACATCGCGGAGGTTTTCGACACCTGGTGCCACGTCACGGTGAAGGGCGAGGTCGATGAGGGTGAGAGGACGCGTGCGGTCCTCCATCGCCTGGGCCACGAGCGTGGGAGTGAGCACGATCGACTCGCCTCCCGAGCAGGCGAGCACCACGTCAACGGTGCTGAGCACCGTGGCGAGGTCCTCGCGTTCCACCACGTCCATGCGGTGGCGGGCGCCAAACTCAGGGCCGCGCCCTGACGGTGAGTGAACGCCTGTGATGCGCGCTCCCTTGCCGCGGAGCACCGCGACACCGCTCTCCGCCAGACCGCCGGTGCCGACAACAAGGGCGGTGGCCTCACGCCACTGAACGACCTCGTCAGCAAGGTCAAAGGCGACGGACAGCACCGAGCGGCCGGACGTGCCGATGCCGGTCGAGGCGCCCACCACACGTGCCGTGCGCAGGGCGGACTGGAAAAGCCGGTCGAGAGAAGGCGACAAGTGGCCCGATTCGCGTGCGTCAAGGTGGGCCCGCCGCACCTGACCCGAGATCTCGCGTTCGCCCACC
This sequence comes from uncultured Demequinaceae bacterium, assembly GCA_964600005.1. Taxonomy (GTDB): domain Bacteria; phylum Actinomycetota; class Actinomycetes; order Actinomycetales; family Demequinaceae; genus Demequina. The sequence goes on along the minus strand of CAZRHL010000025.1, from coordinate 12,188 downwards.
ACCATCGACTCAAGGCCGGACGTCACGGCCATCAGGTGGTGAACAGCGTCGTCCCCTTCGTAGGAGATGAGGGCCTTGTTGATCGCCTCGTCGTCTAGCGCAGTGAAGCGCGACAGGGCGGACACGACGTTTGATCGCGCCTCGTCCGTGTCCTCCACATCGAGGTAGACCTCGAAGCGGTTGCACGTCGGCAACACGACGGCACCTTTGATGGAGGTGCCTACGAGCGCGGCGCCAAGGCGGTCTGCCCCAACGCTCAGCTGCTCGACGGTAGCGAGATCTCTGTTGAGATGACTCGCAGCAAACGACAAGAGCGGCATTGCACGATTCTGACACGCGCGCGGAGTAGGTCAGAATCAAGGCATGGCCCTGCCCTCAGATCATCCGCTCGTTGCTGGCGACGCCGCGGCTTCTCCCTTGGTGCGCGCGTTGCGTGGCGACCGCCCCGACACCACCCCTGTCTGGTTCATGCGCCAGGCGGGTCGCTCCCTGCCGGAGTATCGCGAGGCGCGCGGAGACACGACGATGCTCGAGGCCTGCACCACCCCGTCACTCGTCGCGGAGATCACCGCTCAGCCAGTGCGTCGGCACGGCGTCGACGGTGGCATCTTCTTCTCCGACATCGTCGTCCCACTCTTGCTTGCAGGCGTTGACGTCACCATCGAGCCCGGGGTCGGGCCGGTGTTCGCGAAGGCGATCCGCACGCCGGAAGACGTCGCTGGGCTGCCGGATCTCGGCACCGAGGGAGACGGGGGCGCGTACGACGCCGCCCTCGCGGTCATCGCGGAGTCAGCGGCCGCGTCGGTGAAGGCCCTGGACGGGACGCCCCTCATCGGCTTTGCGGGCGCGCCGTTCACGCTCGCCGCCTACATGGTGGAAGGACGGCCGTCTCGCGATCACCTCGAAGCACGCCGGCTCATGCGCTCGGACCCTCAGACGTGGAGCCGTCTCATGGCGTGGACCGCGGAGGCAAGCGGGCGCTTCCTCCGCACCCAGGTGCTTGCCGGCGCCGTGGCAGTCCAACTCTTCGACTCGTGGGTCGGCTCGCTCTCGGCGGAGCTCTACACCGCCCACTGCGCTCCGGCGTCGGCCGCTGCCTTGGCGTACGTCACGGACCTCGACGTCCCGCGCATCCACTTCGGCACCCACACCGGACACCTGCTCGAAGAACTCGCCGCCATCGGCGCGACCGTCATCGGCATCGACACCGAGACGTCTCTTGACGCCGCGGCGAAGCGACTGCCGGGCATGCCTCTCCAGGGAAACATCGACCCCGCGGTGCTGACCGCACCGTGGCATGTCATCGAGGCGCACGTGCGCGAGGTGATCGAGGCGGGCCGTGCCGCCCCTGCGCACATCGCCAACCTTGGTCACGGCGTGCCGCCAGACACAGACCCGACAGTGCTCACGCGTGTGGTGGAGTTGATTCATGGCCTCTGAACCGCTCGCGCACACCTCCACTGATGTGGTGGTGATCGGCGGCGGAATCACGGGACTGCTCGCAGCCCGTCGCGCCGCTCAGGCAGGTCACAGCGTCATCGTGGTCGAAGCGGGGGACAAGCTGGGCGGGCGGCTTGCGTCCGTCACCCTTGAGGGGGTCACGCTCGACGCCGGAGCGGAGTCATTTGCTACGCGCGGCGGCCATGTTCAACGTCTGTGCGAAGAGCTGGGACTCGGCGCGGACGTCGTCGAACCGCGCCATGCGCCGGCCTGGGTGGTGGGCCCGCGTGCCTCATATCCCTTGCCCGCCACCTCATGGCTCGGCATCCCCGCCCAGCCTTTTGCGCGCGATGTGCGCCGGGTGCTCGGGTGGGGCGGAGCTGCGCGCGCGGCGACGGACCTGATGCGCCCGGGGCGTGCCCCCGCCGCGAACGCGACGGTCGGCTCGGTGTCCCGGGATCGCATCGGCAAGCGCGCGACCGAGCGTCTTGTCGCTCCCGTCGTCACCGGCGTCTATACCCGCGAGCTCGACGCGCTCGGGCTTGATGCTCTCGCTCCTGGGCTCAGCAAGGACGTGGGCGAGGGCGGGCTGATTCGCGCCGCCCGTGCTCGCCGGGCAGCGAGCCCGCCTGGAGCGGCCGTGCGCTCGCTGAGCGGAGGACTTCACCGCTTGGTCGACGCGGTCGCGGCCGACGCCGTGGCAAACGGCGCGCACATCCGCACAGGCGAGCCCGTCTCGGCTCTCACGCCCACGAGCGATGGCTGGGCGGTGACGACGGCGTCGCAGCGAATTGACGCCGAACGCGTGGTGCTTGCGATTCCTCCGCACCGCGTCGACGAGCTCATCGGCCGTGCCCACACCTTCGCGGGCCCCGTGCCGGGCCCTGCCCGCTACGTTGCGATCGCGTCGCTCGTGCTCGATGCGCCAGAGCTTGATGCGGCACCGCGCGGCACCGGTGTGCTCGCCCAACCCGGCCTCACGCGCGCCAAGGCCCTCACGCATGCGAGCACAAAGTGGGACTGGCTTGCCCAGGCTCTTCCGGCAGGCCGCCACGTGGTCCGCCTCTCATACACCCTCAGCCACGCAGGCGAGGAGGTCGAAGGCTTCGCGGTGAGCGACGCGTCGGCCCTGTTGGGTGTGGAGTTGGACCCCGCCTCGGTGGTCGCTCAGAGCATCCACGTGTGGCTCGACGCCGCACCGAGCACAGCGCCGTCTGGCCTCCCATATGGACTCCACGTGATGGGAGCGGGCGCCGGTCTCACCGGACTTGCCGCGATCACTCACCAAGTGAACAGCGCCGATTTCGTATAGGGCCCGTTCAGGGGTGAGACTGGGCACATGACTGACCAGCCTGAGGGCTTCACCCTGTTTTCGGTTCTTGATGGCTTCCTTGACGTTGACGACGACCACATTGACGAGGTTGTCGAGGAGTTCGACGCGGCCGTCGCTCACATCGGCGAGCAGCAGGTGGTGCTGCGCGGCATCTACGACGTGTCCGGCCTGCGCGCCGACGGCTCGGTGATGTTGTGGCTGCACGGCCCGCGCCTCGAGGACCTGCAGCTGGCGCTGCGGGAACTGCGCGCCACCCACCTGCTCGAGGACACGGACCTCACGTGGTCGGCAGCGGGCGTGCATCGCGCGGCCGAGTTCAATCGCGCTCACGTGCCGGGCTTCTTGCGCGGCGAGCGGGCGCGCAACTGGCTGACCGTCTACCCCTTTGTTCGCTCACACGAGTGGTACCTGCTGCCCGAGGACGAGCGCTCGCAGATGTTGCGCGAGCACGGGATGAAGGGCGCGGCGTTCAAGGGTGTGGTCGCCAATACCGTCGCGGCCTTTGCTCTTGGTGACTATGAGTGGCTGCTGCCGATGGAAGCCGATGACGTCACCGAGCTTGTCGACATGATGCGCGACCTCCGCTACACCGAGGCCCGCCGTCACGTGCGCCACGAGCTGCCGTTCTACACGGGCCGCCGCATCGACACCGCCGAGGCAGTGGACGTGCTCTCCTCATGACCGAGACCATGCCACCGCTTGCCGCCGCGACTCGCATTGCTGCGCCCGTCCGCTATGACGCGATCCTGCTCGCCGGCTTTGGCGGCCCGGAGGGCCAGGACGATGTCATCCCGTACCTGCGCAATGTGACGCGGGGCCGGGGCGTCCCGGACGAGCGCCTCGAAGAGGTCTCTCACCACTACCGCCACTTTGGCGGCATCAGCCCGATCAACCAGCAGAACCGTGAGCTCAAAGCGGCGCTCGAGGCGGAGATCGCCTCTCGCGGTCTTGGCCTCCCCGTGTACTGGGGGAACCGCTTCTGGGCCCCGTATTTCGCCGACGCTCTGCGCGAGCTTCACGCCGACGGTCACCGTCGCGTCCTCGTGATCGTCACGACGGCGTTCTCGAGCTACTCCGGCTGTCGCGCCTACCGCGAGGACCTCGCAACCGCGCTCGCGGAGACGGGTCTCGATGGCAAGATCGTGCTCGACAAGGTGCGCCAGTATTTCGACCACCCCGGCTTTGTCGAGCCAAACGTTGCTGCCGTGCGTGAGGGGCTGCGCACCCTCGGCTCCCAGGGCAACGGCGCGAACCCGCACGTCATGTTCGCCACCCACTCGATTCCCTCTGCAGCCGCCGATGTCTCCGGCCCGCGCGAAGCGCGCCCTGACGGCACTCCCGTGCCGACTGGCGGCGGTGAGGAGTGGTACGCAGGTGGAGGCTGGTATGCCGAGCAGCAGCGGGCCGTCGCGGCGCTCATCATGGACCGCCTTTCTGACGAGTTCCCCGGCGTTGCGTACTCGCTTGTCTATCAATCGCGTTCGGGTGACCCGAGCGTGCCGTGGCTCGAGCCCGATGTGAACGACGCGATCAACGCCCTCGACACTGATGTGTCCGGTTTGGTGATCTCACCTCTCGGCTTTGTCTCCGATCACATGGAAGTCGCGTGGGACCTCGACAACGAGGCGCTCGAGACGTGCGCAGAGCGCGGACTCCCCGCAGTGCGCGTGCCCTCAGTGGGCGTGGACCCTGCCTTCGTGTCCGGCCTCGTCGACCTCGTGGAAGAACGCCACGTCGTCGAGGGCGGTCAGCCCCGTGACCGGGTTGCCCTCACCGAATACGGCCCGTGGCAGGACGTGTGCCCGGCAGACTGCTGTCTGGGCCGCTCATCCAAATCCACGATCGCGAATGCGTAGGGACGCCATGCTCTCCATCACCGGACACACCCCCACGGACCGTGCGGCCCGCTATATGAAGCAGCTCGTGTCGCACCTTGGCCGCAAGTTGGAGACCTCGACGCAGGACGCCTCGGCCACGGTGACGATGGGCGACGCATCTGCAACGTTGACGGCGACGGCCACCGAACTCACGATCACCGTCAGTGCGGCAGAGGAGGCGACGCTTTTTCGTCTGATGGGCGTGCTGCAAAGCCACCTCGAACGCTTTGGCTCCGCCGATGACCTCGCAACCACCTGGGACGACGCTGACCTCGCCGCACGATATGACGTCGCCCGAGCACATGCGCAGGCACAGCGCGAGGAACGCTAGCTGGACGCTGCCTCCGTGAACGCCCTGCGGGGCTCGTGAAGCCGACCCATCGACACGAGGTCGCGCCGGAAGAACAACGCCGCCGTCCAATCGAGTGCGATGCGGGCCTTGCGGTTGAAGGTCGGGATCTGCAGCAAGTGGTACGTGCGGTGCATGACCCATGCGGGCCAGCCGCGCAGCTTGATGCCGAGCACGTCCGCCACGCCCTTGTTGAGGCCGAGCGAGGCGACCAGGCCGAGATGACGGTGCTTGTACTCGCGCGGGGCACGCCCCTTGAGATGCATCGCGAGGTTCTTTCCCAAGCGGCGAGCCTGGCGCACAGCGTGCTGGGCGCTCGGGGCGCAGTAGGCCGGCTGCTCCTTGGTGAGGTCCGGCACCTGAGCGCAGTCACCCGCCGCCCAGGCCCCCGGCACCACTGTGCCGTCCTCGGTGGCGACCTGCAGCGTCGGCTGGGCGATCACATGGCCCTTGGGGCCGAGCGGAAGATCGGACTGCGCAAGGATCGGGGCGGGCTTCACGCCCGCCGTCCACACGACGGTGTCCGCCTCGAAGCGCTGACCGTCCGAGAGGGCGATATGGCCGTCCTCGCACGACTCCAGGCGGGTCTCAAGAAGCACGTCCATCCCGCGCGAACGCATCTGCTTGGTCGCGTAGGCACCCATGTCGGGACCGAGCTCGGGCAGGATCCGCCCCATCGCCTCGACCATGACAAAGTGCAGCTCATCCGGATCGATCTCGGGGTAGTAGCGCAGAGCCGCTCGCGCCATGTCTTCGGTCTCTGCAAACGCCTCGACCCCGGCAAAGCCGCCGCCCACAAAGACAAAGGTGAGGAGGCGTCGGCGGAGGGCGGGATCGTCTGTCGTGGCAGCGCGGGCGATGCACCCGAGCACCTTGTTGCGCAGGTTGATCGCTTCCTCGACGTACTTGAAGCCGATGGCGAAGTCTTTGAGCCCAGGGATGGGCAGCGTGCGCGAGACAGAGCCGAGCGCGATGACGATCTCGTCATACGGAACGGTGAGGTCGTCACCGAAATCGGTGGTGGCGTGCACGGCGCGAGCCGCGTGATCGATTGACGCGACGCGAGCTTGAAGGATCTTGACGCCCTTCAGCTCCTTGCGCAGCGGCACCACCGCATGGCGAGGCTCAATCGAGCCGGCGGCCGCCTCCGGCAGGAACGGCTGATATGTCATATACGGGCGCCGGTCGAGCACGGTGATGTCGACGAGGCGCTTGGCCTTGCGCTGCAGCGTGAGCGCGGCGTAAAGGCCCACGTAGCCGCCGCCGATGATGAGGACGCGAGTGCGTGCCATGGGGTGTACCTCCTGAGGACGTCAACCCGAGTGGGCGCATCCCTGTTCCCTCTTAGTCGCGTCCCGTCATCGTGCTGACGTCAAGAAGCGTGTCGAGCTGCTCCGGCGTCACCTCGCCACGCTCCACGAAACCGAGCGCCTCGACCGCTTCGCGCACCGTGAGTCCGTGCGCCACGGCGTGCTTGGCGATCTTCGCCGCGTTCTCATAGCCGATGACGCGGTTGAGCGGAGTGACGATGCTCGGGCTCGCCTCAGCGAAAAAGCGTGCCTTGTCGACATTCGCGGTGATGCCCACCACGGTCTTGTCCGCGAGCACGCGCGAGGCGTTGGCAAGGAGGCTCATCGACTCGAGCACGCCGAGTGCCATGACGGGGATCTGCACATTGAGTTCAAAGGAACCCGACGCGCCAGCCCAGGCGACGGTCGCATCGTTGCCCACGACGCGGGCGCACACCATGAGAACGGCCTCGGGGATCACCGGGTTGACCTTGCCCGGCATGATCGATGAGCCCGGCTGGAGGTCCGGCAGAGCGATCTCGCCAAGACCGGTGTTGGGCCCAGAGCCCATCCACCGCAGGTCATTGCAGATCTTTGTCAGGCTGACGGCGATGGTCCGCAGCGCGCCAGAAACCTCGACGAGTCCGTCGCGGGCCGACTGCGCTTCAAAGTGGTCGCGGGCCTCGGTGATCGGCAGGCCCGTGTCTGCCGCGAGCAATGCGATGACGCGCTGAGGGAAGCCAGCGGGGGTGTTGATACCGGTGCCGACGGCGGTGCCGCCAAGCGGAACCTCGGCGAGGCGGGGGAGGGCCGCCTCAAGGCGCTCGACACCAAGACGGATCGCTGCGGCATAACCGCCGAACTCCTGACCGAGGGTCACCGGAGTGGCGTCCATGAGGTGCGTGCGACCCGATTTCACGACATCCGCGAACTCGGTGGCCTTCGCCGCGAGCGCGCTCGCGAGGTGGTCAAGTGCCGGCACGACGTCGTTGACGAGTGCCGAGGTCGCAGCCACATGCACCGACGTGGGGAACACGTCATTGCTCGACTGGGACGCGTTGACGTGATCGTTCGGGTGCACGTCTGCGCCGAGGATGCGGGTGGCGAGAGTCGCGATCACCTCGTTCGTGTTCATGTTCGAGGACGTGCCGGAGCCCGTTTGGAACACATCGACGGGGAAGTGAGCGTCGTGCGCGCCGCCAGCCACGTCGTCGGCCGCTGCAACGATTGCCTGAGCCACGGCGTCGTCGATGACACCCAGCTCGGCATTCGCGAGAGCCGCCGCCTTCTTGACGCGCGCCAGCGCCTCAATATGACGGCGCGTCAGCGTGATCCCGGAAATCGGGAAATTCTCGACGGCTCGCTGCGTCTGCGCCCGGTACAAGGCGTCGACGGGAACGCGAACCTCACCCATCGTGTCGTGCTCGATGCGAAATTCCATGCGGCCATTGTGTCAGGAGGAAGAAAAGTCCTTGAGAACTTGTGTGACTTGCGTCATAGTTGTCTGTGACATTCGTCTCACCTGACGAATATTGGACGCCGATCGGGCACGGCGATGACGCTTAGGGGTTGTTGTGAAGTCCCGTCGAGAGGCATTGAGAACAGCGGCATTGATCGCGGCGCGCGCGTCGCTCGAGTCGCAGATCGCTATCGCGCAAGCAAGCACCGCCGTCGATGCGTCGATGCACCACCGCGTTGACTCCCGGCTCACTGCGTATCGCATCGCCTTGACCGACGCCCGGGTGCGAGCCGCACAGGTGTAATTCGCATCACACGATCTGGGGGCAATTGCCTCTAGATACTGACCGGTCGAGTCGCTAGACTGGCGACGGCTTCACGGCCACTTCTATCGTCAAGGACGACCTCCACCCAGCGGATTACCGCGGATTGGTCGTTCCTGACGTCCCGCTCCTGCTGAGGCACGGAGGCGCGTCCACAACGCGGCACACGCCGCACCCGAGGGGACGCCATGGCATTGATTGACATCCCAACCGACAAGATTGCCGACGCTTTGCGCGAGGGCGAGCAGGCATCTGCGGCCGAGTTCTTGGGACTGGTCTCATCGCGCGACGTCAAGATTCGCGAGAGTGTCGCCGCTCGTTCAGACGCTCCGCTCAGCGTGGCCATTCACCTTGCGCAGGACGCAAAGACATCCGTGCGTGTCGCGCTCGCGTCAAACCCCGTCATCGCGACGATGGTCTCTGTCATCGACCTGCTCGCCGCAGACAAGGAACAGGACGTCCTGCTCGCTTTGGTGAACAATCCGGCGATTCCGGTCACCCGCCTGTCACCGCTGAGCGCTCACTCGAAGAAGCGGGTGCGTCAGGCGTTCGAAGCGCGCTTTACCGAGGCCTAGACGCTCCGGCGGCTTTCGGACTCCAACGGCGCTTCGCCGAGTTCCTCACGCGTGGGCGGATTGGCGCCAGCTCGCGAGACGGTGATGCCGGCGATCCGCGAGCACCGTTCGAGTACCTCGCGCAGGCTCGTGTCCGAGATGTCGGCAAGAGCACCTCGCTGCTCGGCCCCGAGCACCCCCGCTTCCCATAGGCCGTCGATGAGGCCGGACATGAATGAGTCACCTGCACCCACGGTGTCCACCACCGCAACTGGCGCGGGCGAGACTGACACAATCCCGCAGTTCGCGAAGGCAATGGCGCCTTCGGCGCCGCGAGTCACCACCACGATGGCGGGACCGAGCAAGCGCCACGCGGCTGCGACCTCCAAGATCTCTTCGCCAGGCGCCAGCCATGCGATGTCCTCATCAGACACCTTGACGACGTCGGCAAGAGCGACGAGTTCTTCGACGCGGCGGCGCGCTGCGGCAGCGTCACCCATGAGCGCGGGACGCGCGTTGGGGTCATAGGTGATCGTTGCGTGAGAGCGCGCAGCGCTGATGAGTTCGTGAACCGTTGTCGCACCGGGTTCGAGAACCGCTGCAATGGAGCCCGTGTGAACAACCCGGGTGCCTGCGTCCGGTGCGGCGGCTTCCTCAAGATCCCACGCAAGGGTGAAGTCATACGTTGCCGCACCCGTGTCATCGAGCCTGGCCTTCGCAATGGAGGTCGCGTTCGCCGTACCGGATGGCGCGAGACGAACGCCGGACGCCGTCACGTGATCACGGACAAGCTTTCCGTGCTCGTCATCTCCAAGCGACGTGAGGAGGTCCACGGAGCGGCCAAGGCGCGCCAAGCCGAGCGCAACGTTCGCGGGGGAGCCGCCTGGGTGCGATGAGACAGTGCCATCAGGCCGTTCGACGATGTCGACGAGTGCCTCGCCAATGATGAGCGCCGAATCACTCATCGGTGTCGCCCACCGCATTCGCGATCGCCTGCTGGGCGCCATCAAGAAGAGCCTCGCACCGCTTGGCGAGAGCCTCGCCGCGCTCCCATAACGCCATCGACTCATCGAGCGTGGCAGCGCCGGCCTCGAGCGTGGAGACGATTCCCACGAGTTCGTCGCGCGCCTCTTCGTAGGTCATCTCGTCTGGCGATCGCAGATTTTTCGTCACATCGCCACCGTAGCGCGTCATAACCCGGGACTTAATTCCTCTCATTGTGTGTCGGACGGCCGATTGAGGCCATACACCGGCAGTTGATCACAATGGGGTGATAGCACATGTTCAGTGACAGCACGCAGTCTGGCGGCTTGGATCCAAGCCTGTCCGACGTCGACCTGGCTCAGTTGGCACGCTCAGAAGAAGCAAAGGTGCGCGCAAGTGCCGCCGCGCACCCCAACATCCCTTTGACGCTGTTGATTCAGCTCGCAAACGACGAAGCTCACTCGGTCCGCGCAGGTGTCGCACGGAATCCGCGCAAGGACGTTCCGGAAGAGATCCTGAGGGAACTCGCCAATGACCGCGCAGCGGACGTCGTATTCGCATTGATCGCCAACCCGTCTGTCCCAGACTCGGTGATCGCGCGTGTCATGCGGGGAAAGCACAAGGACGCGATTGCGCCCGCCAAGGCTCGTCTTGCCCAGAGCGGAGCGAAGACGGGAATCCTAGGCGGTCTCGCAGGACTCCGGGGCTAGGTTCACACCGCGCGTGGCGGCGAGGTTCGCCTCGACCGCTACGCGCGGTGGGTCTCACCGGGTGACGGCGTCGCGTCGAGGGGAGGCGACGTTTCCGTCACGCGTGCGCCAAGCGCGCCCACCGAAAGGCGAATCGACACGTCGTCCTGGACAGCCACGTCCTCGAAGGACCTCACCACCGCCCCGTCGGGAAGCCGGACCACCGCATAACCGCGATCAAGAGTTGACTGAGGGCTCAGCGCGCGCAATGACGCCGCATGCGTCTCAAGCGCGGCGCGGGAGCGAGACACGATGAGGAAGGCCGCCGCACGGAGGTCAGCACGTGCGCGGGCCAACGTCTCGCGGTGCGGCGTGAGCATTCGTTCGGGCTGAGCCATGACGGGGCGAGCTCTGAGATCGGCAAGGCGTTGGCGCTCGCGTTCGACCTTGCCCGCGATCGCACTCGCGATGAGAGCCAAAGAGCCAACGATCCGGTCGCGCTCGAGAGCCTCATCCGGCACTACCTTCTTGCCCGCGTCGGTCGGAGTTGACGCTCGGTAGTCGGCCACCAAGTCAAGCAAGGGAGAGTCGAGTTCGTGGCCGATCGCGCTGACAAGAGGTGTGCCGATCTCGGCAGCCGCCCGCACGAGTGCTTCGTCTGAAAAGGGCAGCAGGTCCTCAAGGGAGCCGCCGCCTCGAGCGACCACAATGACGTCCACATCCGGGTGGGCATCGAGTTCACGCAGCGCCGCCACCACTTCAGGCACCGCCCGTGGGCCTTGAACCGTGACTCGTCTGACCTCGAACTGCGCAGCCGCCCATCGGGCACGCGCGTTTGTCACCACGTCGTGCTCGGCATCGCCTTGGGTAGCGACAACGAGTCCGATGCGGCGGGGGATCACGGGCAACTCCACCTTGCGCCCAGGCGCAAAGAGGCCCTCCTGTGCCAGTGCCGCCTTGAGCGCCTCAATGCGTGCGAGAAGGTCTCCAAGGCCAACGGCACGCACCTCATCGCCCACCATCTGGAGATCTCCACTGCGCATCCACCACTGGGGTTTCGCATGAACGACCACGCGTGCGCCATCGGTGAGATCAAGACCAAGGGCATCGAGTTGTGCCGCAGGGAGAGTGGCCTTGAGCGACATGTTCTCGTCGGTGTCGCGAAGAGTGACAAAGACCAGATGCTTCCACCGCTTGACGTTGAGGACTTGACCCTCGACCCACACAGGACTCATGCGTGCGATGTATTCGCCGATCTTTGGGCTGAGGTGGCGAACGGGCCAGGGGCGCTCGGCTGAGGTCTCTGCTGCCGTGGCAGGCAGCGACGCCGACGCTGGAGGGAGGTCGCTGCCAGGAACAGTGGTATCGCCAGGCTCGTTGACGGGGTCGGTCACTCTCTCAGCCTGCCACGTAGGATGGTCGATATGGCACCCTCTACCTCACAGCGCGTCCTCTTGGCCGCGCCGCGCGGGTACTGCGCCGGCGTGGACCGCGCCGTTATCGCGGTCGAAAAGGCTCTCGAACTCCACGGAGCCCCCATCTACGTGCGCAAGGAGATCGTGCACAACAAGTACGTGGTCGAGACGCTGACCGAGCGCGGCGCGATCTTCGTCAATGAAACGGATGAGGTTCCCGAGGGTGCACGCGTCGTGTTCTCTGCACACGGGGTCTCCCCGGCCGTGTGGGAGGCCGCTGCCTCTCGCAACCTCGCGACGATCGACGCCACCTGTCCCTTGGTGACGAAGGTTCACAAAGAGGCCGTGCGCTTTGCCCGCGAAGGTCAGACCATCCTCTTGATTGGCCACATTGGTCACGAGGAGGTCGAAGGCACAGCAGGCGAGGCTCCCGAGCACACCATCATCGTCAACTCGCCCGATGATGTTGACTCGATC
>CAZRHL010000024.1:16189-20193 GCA_964600005.1 uncultured Demequinaceae bacterium | reverse complement strand
GCAACCGCACCGCAGGTGATCGAGCGGACGCTGGCCGAGGTGGCGGCGCCCCAGTCCCGAGCCTGACTCACATGACCTCTGTCCAGTCGACGTCGCCTGCGCCGTCAAAGCGGCCGCCGCGGGTGCGGTGGTGGAAGGCCGTTGTGGTCCCCACCATCGAGCCGGTGGCGGACGTTGTCATGCCCGTAGCGCGCGTTGTGACGGGCCTTGGCTGGACTGTTGTCATCGCAGGCATTGTCGCCGCGATCGCGGGGCTGCGTTATGACTGGTGTGAGCTCATCACGATCGCGTGCATCATCGCCGTGCTCATCGGGCTGGGCAGCATCTTCTTGGTCGGCCGCACCCGGTACGTGACCAACCTCGACCTCAGCCGCGACCGCGTGGTGGTGGGGGAGCGGGCCGTCGGCGCTCTGCAATTGAGGAACCCGAGCACGCGCGCGATGCTGCCCGTTCGAATCGAACTGCCAGTCGGCAAGGGACTCGCGACCTTCCAGGTGCCCCGCCTCCCGGGCGGTGCGACGCATGAGGAACTCTTCGCCATCCCCACCCACCGCCGCACGGTGCTGCAGGTGGGTCCCGTCACCGCCGTCCGTGGCGACCCGGTGGGGCTGTTCGCTCGCACTGTCACGTGGTCGGACCCGCTTGACCTTTTCGTCCACCCCCGCACGGTGCCGATGGATGGCTCATCCTCGGGATTCCTTCAGGACCTCGAGGGCCTGCCCACGACTGACTTGTCGAGTGCCGACATCTCATTTCACGCGCTCCGTGAGTACGTTCCGGGGGATGACCGCCGGCACGTGCACTGGCGCACCACTGCGAAGACGGGCCAACTCGTCGTCAAGCAGTACCAGGAGACGCGCCGCTCGCACCTCGCGGTCGCGTTGTCGATGAATCGTCGCGAGTACGCCCGTGATGACGAGCTCGAGTTGGGAATCTCGGTTGCGGGCTCGCTTGGTCTTCAGGCGCTCAAGGAGGACAAGCAGCTGACCGTGCTTGTGCAGGGCGCGACACTGCCCACCCGCTCGGGCAAGCCGTTCCTCGACTCGCTTTCCGCGCTCGACTACACCGAGCCGAAGCGAGGCAGCATTGTCGACCTTGCGTTGACAACCGGCGTTCAGGTGCCCGACGCTTCTGTCGCCGTGCTCATCTGCGGCAGCTTTGTCACTCCCACGGACGTGCGACGGGCAGCGTCGTACATCCCCGTCGGCGTGCGCGTTGTCGCGGTTTACGCCGCGCCCGGTGCCGCGGTGACGCGCCGCACGATCGGTGACGTCATCGTGTTGACGCTCGGAGCGATTGACGACCTCCCGCAGGCGATGCGGAGGATCGACGCATGACGTCTTCCGCTCTCACCCGTTCGATCGATGGCGCCGTCATCGCGGCGCTCGTCGCGGTCGCAGCATGGGGGTTCGCGCCGGTGTTCGCGGGGACAGGGTGGCTCATCGCGGTGGGTGTGGCCCTCGTCGTCGGAACCGGTATCGCCTTTGCCGGTTCCTTTGGCCGCTGGCCCATCATCCCCACAGCGGTCGCAGTTCTCATCGGCTACCTCCTCACAGGTGGGGCCACCGTCATGCCGAGCACAGCAATCGCCGGTGTGGTGCCCAGCCTCGACTCCGTGCGCGCGCTGACCCGCGGTGCCGTGTCCACGTGGATGGACTTGCTGACGGTTGATGTGCCCACGGAAGGCATCGACGTCGTCTACCTTGTCCCGTTCATCACGGTGCTCGTGTGCTCCGCCCTGGGCGTGAGCCTTGCGATGCGGGTGCGCCGAGCCGTCTGGTCGGTGTTGCCGGCCGTCGCCACGTTGATCGTCACCATTCTCTTCGGCACGTATCACGGAGTGGCTCCCGTGGTGCAGGCCGCTGTCTTCACCGCCGCTGCGATCGCGTGGCTTGCATGGCGGCGCGAGCGGGCGCGTGGAGTGCAGTCGTCAGCGCAGAGTGTGCAGAAGAACGTGCGCCGTGTCGCATTTGCGAGCGCGATGATTGCGATTGCCGTTGCGGGCGGTTCTGCTTGGGCGGTGGCGGCCTCGCCTCAAGGTCAGCGGACCGTGCTCCGCGATCAGGTGGTTCCGCCCCTGGAACTGCACGACTACCCGAGCCCGCTGCAGTCATTCCGTCTCTACGTGCGCGACAAGGAATCCACCACCTTGTTCACGGTCGACGGCGTGCCCTCGGGTGCGATGGTGCGCCTTGCCACACTCGACAGCTACGACGGCGTCGTCTATGCCGTGTCAGGTGACGGCACCGCCGTCGCGGGAAGCTTCGAAAAGGTCGGCAGCGTCATCCCGGTGAGCGTCGACGGTGACCGCGCGACGGTCACCGTCGAGGTGGGCGAGCTGTCGGGAGTGTGGCTGCCCACCTTTGGTGCTGTGCGGTCGGTGACGTTCAACGGTGACAACAGCCAGGCGCTTGAGCGGTCGCTCCACTACAACCGCACCACGTCGACCGCCGTTGTCACGCACGGCCTGCACAGCGGCGACGCGTACACGCTCGAGGTGGTGATCCCCCGGATTCCGTCGGATGACGATCTCGAGGACGCGGCCTTCGCTGCAATCGCCACTCCGCGCATCTCGAATGTTCCCGAGGGCCTCGCGACCATCGCGTCGGAGGCGCTCGATGGTGACACCCGACCTGTCGCCGAGGTCAACGCACTCGCGACCTTCCTCTCCGCATCGGGCTTCTTCAGCCACGGGCTCGAAGGCCAAGCACCATCTCGCTCGGGGCACAGCCAGGAGCGCATCTCGGCGCTCATCGGTGGCGATCAGATGATCGGGGACGACGAGCAATACGCGGTCGCCTTTGCCCTCATGGCTCACGAGCTCGGCATCCCTGCGCGGGTGGTGATGGGCTTTGAAGCAGGCAGCGGCGATGGCCCCCACGCCATCACGGGCGATGACGTGCGGGTGTGGGCGGAGGTTGCATACGAGGGATACGGCTGGGTTCCCGTCGACCCGACGCCAGCGGAGGACCGCGCGCCGCTTGACGAGGACGTCCCGCCACAGCGCGAACCAAAGCCGCAAGTGATGCAGCCGCCGGACCCGCCACGCGAACCCCCGGTCGTGCCGCCTGCCGTGCCGGTGACCGATGAAGCCGTCGACCCGCCGGACGACACTCTCGCAACGGTGCTCCGCATCGCGATCTATGTGGCCGCGGGGATCGGCATTCTCCTTGTTCTCTTTGGGCCGGTGCTCGGCATCGTCATCGCGAAGGCGCGCCGCCGGCGCAAGCGTCGTCGCACGCCCGATCTTGCCGCCCGGGTCGCTGCGGGGTGGACAGAGATCGCCGATGCTGCGACGGACTATGGTGTGGACATTCCGGCGACCGGAACCCGAGTGGAGAAGGCCGTCGCAATCGACGCCGCCGTCAACAGCTCGGCGACGAGCACGCTTGCACTGACGGCAGACCGCCTGGTGTGGGGACCCGAGGATGTCCAACCCGAGGACGCCGAACGGTTTTGGGCAAGCGTCGGGCAGACAGTGCGGACGATCAACCGGGCGCACGGCTTCCGCCGCCGGATGATCGCGCGTGTGAGTGCACGTTCGCTTGTGGCACATCGTCGTGCCCACAAAGCGGGGCGAAGGAGGTAACGATGACACCGGGGCTCATCTCTGAAGTGCCTGGCTTCGAACGGCCTGAGAAGCCGGAGGAGCAGGTTGACGCGCCGGCCGTGCCGCTCATCAGCTCGGTGCCCGGAATGTCCGCGCCCGATCCGGAGTCCGTTCCTGCTGCCGGGACGCCGACGCCTGCCGCACCTCCGGCGCCGCCCGCACCGCCAGCTCCCCCCGCACCGCCAGCGCCCCCCGCACCGCCAGCGCCTCCGGCACCTGCGGCACCGGACGCCCCGCCGTCAGAGTCCGTGCCGCTTGCACCGCCTCAGCTCGACGCGGCCATTCCCGCCGATCTTGCTCCTCCTGTGCCGCCGACTCCGGACGCGCCCGCGGATCTCGCGCCACCTCCGCCACCGCCCGCACTCCCGGCGCCTCCTGCACCCCCGGCACCTCC
>CAZRHL010000024.1:14480-16089 GCA_964600005.1 uncultured Demequinaceae bacterium | reverse complement strand
CACGAGATCGAGGACGTCGATGCGACCCGCCTCGTCGACCGGCCGCCGCTGCTTGTGCTGCGCTGGGATGACGGCACCGTCACCACCGTTGAAGCGTCGGCCGTGATTGGGCGAGACCCGGTGGGCCAACAGGGCGAGACTCCGGCCGCAATCGATGACGCGTCACGCTCGCTGTCGAAGACTCATGCGCGTTTCATTGCGGGCTTCTCTCCGAGCGTGGAAGACCTGCACTCCACCAATGGCGTCCGCATCGAGCGCGCAGGTGTTCCGGTCGCAGTGCCGCCGGGTCAGCCCGTCTCGCTCCGTCCCGGAGATGAGGTGGTGTGCGGCACTCGACGCCTCACGGTTGAGGTGCAGGCATGAGTGCGGGCGCGCCCATCATCACGGCCTCGGCGGCCGTCACGAGTGTGGGCATGCGACGCGACCACAACGAAGATGCCTTCCTTGAGTCGGCCCCGCTGTTCCTCGTGGCCGACGGCATGGGCGGCTACGAGGCGGGCGAGGTGGCGAGCGCGGCGGCGATCGGGGCATTCGGCAGCCTCGTGGGACGGCCGTGTCTCGACATCTCCGAGCTCCGCGAGGCGTACAAGACGGCAGGCGAGAACGTGATGGCCGTCGGTTCTGGCGGGCGTCGCAGCGCTGGCACCACGTTGGCGGGAGTCGCAATCTCGCAGAACCAAGGCGCTGGCTATTGGCTCGTTGTCAACGTGGGTGACTCGCGCACGTATCGCTACGCCGGAGGAAAGCTCGAGCAGATTTCGGTCGATCACTCTCTTGTGCAAGAGATGATCGACGCCGGCGAGTTGAGTGTCGAAGAGGCCGCAGGTCATCAGAGCCGCAATGTCGTCACGCGTGCTCTCGGTGCCGGGATTGTGAGCGACGCGGACTTCTGGATGATCCCTGCGGCCGTCGGTGATCGGATGCTCGTCTGCTCCGATGGACTCACAGGCGAACTCTCGGACGCGCAGATTGAGAGAGTGCTCGCGGAGGCCTCTACCCCCCGACGCACCGCTCAGGCGCTCGTCGACGCGGCAAACGCCCATGGAGGTCGGGACAACGTCACCGTCGTCATCGTCGATGCAGTCGCGGTCTCCCGCGCCGACGACGTTGACGGTGACACGATTCCCCGCGAGCACAGCGAGGTGCGTTCGTGACGACGTACATCCCCGGTGCGTGGTTGGCGGTGGTGACCCCCACGGCCTGCGCGCTGATCGCTGAAGCACCTGGCGTTGACTCGAAGACGATTGCCGACGCGTTGCGCACACGTGGGGTCAGCGGGTTCGTCGACAGCCTGGTCGCGGCGACCGGCACGACGGTGACGACTCTTCCCCCCTTCGCGATCGCGGTCGCGGAAGAACATGGCATGCGGGTTGCGGTGCGCGGCGGGGCTACGGTCGCCGATGCGCTCAATGCCGAGCTTCCTGCCGTCAACGGTGCCGGCGTCACCGGGTGGGCCGAGGCCTTGTGGCCCACGACGCAAGCGGTCCGGCTTGAGGTTGCTGCGGCTGAGACAGGCGAGGAACTGTGGATTGTTGAAGGGGCCGTGCGCGCACAGGCAGTGACGTGGTCCCTCGATGACTCCGTGTCCGTCCCGGCGCCGGTTGCCGAA
>CAZRHL010000024.1:0-14380 GCA_964600005.1 uncultured Demequinaceae bacterium | reverse complement strand
CCGAAACGGCGGTACAGCCTGATGCTCCTGCCGCGGCAGTCTCGCCGATCTTGTTGACGGAAGTTCCTCCCCACATCACTGCGCCGATCCAGCCTCCGGCGGACAGTGAAACGGTCCCGGCTGAGGCGACACCGGCCCCCGACGCCGCCGCGTCAGCCACACCCGCCGAGGACAGCGACTCTGAGATCGACGACGTCTCCCACGAGACGCTTGTCGCGACATACGACACGATGGCGACACAAGCCGAGGACGCTCCCTACGACACCTTCTTTGGCGCATTGTGGGGCTCGGACGCTGGAGACGAGAGCGCGAGCAAGCCGCCCCTCATCGCATCGGTTCCGGAGATCGGAACGCAGCCCGAGCTGACAAAGCCGGAGCCACCTGCGCCCGTCCAACCTGAGCCCGCGCAACCTGAGCCTGCCCAACCCGATCCAGCCCAGCCGGCTCCTGCAGCGCCAACTGCAGCGTCGGCCCCAGCACCTGCGTTGGGCGACCACGACGGCGCCACAATCTCCGTTGCGGCATTGCGCGCAATGACCGGGGGCGGCAGCGCAAACGAGGCACCGCCCGCGGTGCCCACCTTCGCCACCCCGGAGCAGCTCGAGAAGGAAAGGCGAGGCCGCGCTGTGCTGTCGACGGGCGTCCAGATCACGCTCGACAAGAACATCATCGTGGGCCGCACGCCGAAGGCCTCTCGCGTCACCGGCGAGATGCCGCATCTGGTGACGGTGCCAAGCCCGTCTCAGGACATATCCCGCAGCCACGTGGAGATCCGCGTTGAGGGCAGCGCTGTGGTGGCGGTCGACCTCAACACCACGAACGGAACGGTGGTGCGCCGCGCGGGAGCGGAACCCGTTCGCCTTCATCCCGGAGAGCCGCACGTCTTGCTCAACGGGGACATCATCGACCTGGGTGATGGGATCACCATCACGATGGAGGACCTGCCGTGAGCCAGCATCGCGCGCCGTCAACGCCGCCCCAACTTGCCGGTTTCGACTATGTCCAGCTGCTCGGTTCGGGCGGTTTCGCGGACGTCTTCCTCTATCAGCAGCAGCTTCCCAAGCGACGCGTTGCCGTCAAGGTGATGCTGCCCCAGGCCGTCGCGAGCGGTGGCGTGGAGGCCTTCACCGCCGAAGCCAATGTGATGGCTCAGCTGTCGAGCCACCCGGCCATCGTCTCGATCTACGAAGCGTCGGTGTCACCCGACGGCCGCCCGTACCTCGTCATGGAGTACTGCTCCAAGCCCAACCTGCAGGCTCGCTACCGCCGCCAACGGCTCAGTGTTGCCGAGGCGTTGCGCATCGGTGTGCAGGTTGCGGGCGGCGTGGAGACCGCCCACCGCGCGGGGATCCTCCACCGGGATATCAAGCCCGCCAACATCCTTGTCACCGAGTACGGTCGACCGGCCCTCACCGACTTCGGAATCGCTGGAACGACCACCGCCGAGACGGCATCGGCCGGGATGTCGATTCCGTGGTCACCGCCCGAAAGCTTCGCGGACGGCGCCCCATCCTCGGTGCAGACGGATGTATGGGCTCTCGGCGCCACCGTCTACACGTTGCTTGCCGGTCACTCGCCGTTCGAGAAGCCCGGCGGCAAGAACGGCGCGGTTGACCTCATTGACCGTATTCAACACGATCCGCTGCCGATGCTTGGCCGTGCCGACGTTCCCGATTCGCTCTACCGCGCGCTCGCGATGGCGATGGCGAAGCAGCCGCAGGCGCGTTACGGAACCGCGCTTGAGTTCGCGTGGGCGCTCCAACGCGTGCAGGCCGAGCTGCAGATGTCCGTCACTCCCGTGGATGTCATCGACGAATCAGTCGAGGACGACATCGAGGAGGAGGGTGACGACGGTCGGACCCGCGTGCGCTCCGTGGTGTCGATCAACCCGCTTGGCGACTCGATCGAGCCGCTCGCGGACCTGCCGTTCAGCACGACGGACGCGACGGTGATGCGCGACATCGACCACTCGGGCCAGCCGATCGCAACGCCGCAGCAGACGGTTGCCCGTCAGGCACCGCCCGCCGCGCCAGTCGATGCGACGATCGCCCGCCCCGCACCCGTCCAGTTTGAGTCGGGTGCCCCCGTCGAGCACACTCAAGCGCGACCCGTTGCCGTTGACGATGAGCCGGTCGACGCTGCTCCTGTGAAGAAGGCCCGTTTGTGGCCGATCTTCGCCATCGTCGGCTTTGGTCTGGCCGCCGGTGGCGTTGCGATCGCGATCGCGGCGATGGGCAACGATGGCGGCACGGAGCCGCCCAAGCCGACGAGCAGCGCGCCCAAGCCGATCGACGATGTCGTCGTGCCGCGTCAGGTGCCGGCGGTCGGGGAGGTCGAAGCGAGCATCGACGGCGATGTCGTCACCTTCAGCTGGGACCACCCCGAGCCGGAGGCTGGCGACACGTTCTTGTGGGGACAGCAGGTCGGGGGGGCCGCGCACGAGTACAGCGCGACATCGACGCCCTCGGTCGAGCTGCCGTACGACGGCGACACGGTGTGTATCGAAGTTCTCTTGCGCAGAGCCGATGGCCGCGCGGGAGCCGATCCGACGGTGGGGTGCACGTCATGACGACGCCAAAGGCAATCAGCTCCGATCGCCTCACGATCGAGTTTGCGGGCGAGTATTTCCACGTCTACCCCGACGACGGTGCATGCACGGTGGGCCGTGAGGGGACGATCGCAATTGACGACAACCCGTTCCTTCACCGGCACTTCCTGCGCCTGTCGCGGGCTGAGGGCATGTGGTGGCTCGTCAATGTCGGCACGCGTCTCACCGCAACTGTCACCGACGGCGGCGGCCGCGTGCAGGCATGGCTTGCGCCCGGTGCGCGTCTTCCTGTCATCTTCCACGTCACCTCAGTGATCTTCACCGCAGGCCCCACGACGTATGAGCTGACGCTGTACGTCGACGCCCCTACTTTCCAGGAACTCGGCCCGAGCTCGGCTGAGACGGGCACGGTGACGATCGGTGCGGTGCCGCTCACCGCCAGCCAGCGACTCCTCCTCCTCGCCCTCGCCGAGCCGATGCTGCGCCGCGAAGGCACGGGGATGTCCGAGATCCCCACGTCGGCGAAGGCCGCAGAACGACTCGGGTGGACGGTCACGCGCTTCAACCGCAAGCTCGACAACGTCTGCGAGAAGTTGTCGAAGGTGGGTGTGCCCGGTCTGCGCGGCGGTCGAGGGGAGTACGCGACCAGCCGGAGGATGCGCCTCGTCGAGCATGCGATCGCCGCGCGCATGGTGACCCGCACCGACCTGCCCCTGCTAGATCAGCCGCAAGTAGACGACGGCGACCACGCCGATCTTGAGACAGGAGGAGGCGCATGAGCCTCAAGCTGAGCCTGCGTTCCGCTGACGGCTCCATTCGCGTGGTGTCTGTGACCGCGGCCCCCGACACCACCGTCGGCGAGGTTGCTGCCTTCTTGTTCAACTCAGACCCGGCGCGCACCGGCATCCCGATGCCGGCCGATCCGACGCTCGTCGTCACGGCGCTGTCGATGGGACCCGACACTGCACCGCGCGCCGTCGCGTCCGACGCTGACCTCGCCTCGTCGGGTATCCGATCAGGTGACCATGTGGAGTTCGTGCCGTCCGCAAACGCGGCACGGGGGGACGTCAATGAGGCTGCCGCCACCGTGCGCGTGGTCGAGGGTGCCGACGCTGGTGCGACGTTCTCTCTCGGCCCCGGCTCTCACGTCATCGGGCGCGATCCCGACGTCTCCGTGCGTCTCAGCGACCCTCTCGCCTCGAAGCGCCATGCCCGCATCATCGTGGGCGACACGATCGAGGTTGTCGACATGGGTTCGACGAACGGTGTCCTCCTCGACGACGCCTATGTGACCCGCGCCGCGCTCGTGCAGTCGGACCGCATCATCATCGGTGACACCGCGCTCGAGATCACAAAGAATGCGACGGTCAAGCGCACGGTGCCGACGAGTGCGACGGTGCCGTTCACCCGTTCTCCGCGCGTGGTGCCGCCACTGCCGGATGACGAGATCGATCTGCCGGACCCGCCCACCAAACCGCAGCCACGTGCATTCCCGCGCCTCGCGCTCCTTGGCCCCGTCATCCTTGGTCTCACGATGTTCTTGGTGACCGGCCGGGTGCTGTCCCTCATCTTTGTGGCAATGAGCCCGTTCATGATGATCGGCTCCTTTGTCGACAACAAGTACAACCAGCGCAAGCAGGGCGCCATCAAGCTGAAGGAGTTCGAGGGTGCCCTTGAGGTGGCTGCCACCGAGCTTGAGCGGGCACAAGAGCGCGAGCGGCTTGCCCGCATCGAACGCTCACCCGCGGTCTCCCAGGTTCGCGCGGCGATCGCCGATCTCGCGCCACCGCTGTGGACTCACCGTCCCGAGCACGACCAGTTCCTTGAGGTTCGCCTCGGCCTTGGCACCGTGCCGAGCTCGATGGATGTGAAGGCACCCTCGCTGCGCGATGCGGTCGAGGGAACGTGGGAGAAGGTCTCGGCTCTCAAGGATCGTTACACGACCATCTCCTCGGTCCCCGTCACGGCGAGCCTGCGCGACTCGGGTGGCCTTGGCATCGTCGGCGACTCGGCCACCGGGCTCGGTGTTGCCCGCGCCGCCCTCATCCAGGTGGCCGGTCTGCACTCGCCGATGGAATGCGTCGTCACGGCCTTTGTCCCCGGCGGCAACGATGGGAACTGGCGTTGGCTCGAGTGGCTTCCTCACACCTCGTCACCGTTGTCTCCCGTCCCGGGTGACCACATCGCGGGAACGCGTGCAGCGTCGGCCCGTCTGCTGACGGCGCTCGAAGCCTTGGTGGCTCAGCGTGCCGGAACAGATATCGCGTCCTTCGTTCCCGAAATGCGCGGCGCTCACACGACAAACTCAGAGAACGTGCGTCAAGAAGACCGACCCACCACGCCGGCTGTGCTCGTGGTCGTCGACGACTCTGCCCCGGCAGACCGCAGGCGCCTGATCCGTCTCGCCGAGAAGGGCCCCGACGTCAACGTCCACGTCCTGTGGGTTGCGCGCTCGGCCACGTCTTTGCCGGGTGCCTGCCGCAGCTTCCTCGATGTGGGGGGTGCCGGGACGGCCGTCGTCGGCCACGTGCGCCGCGGCGGATTCGACGAGCCCGTCACCGTGGAGGCGCTGTCGGTGGCGGAGGCCGAGGAGTCGGCCCGGCGCCTCGCCTGCGTTGAGGACGTGGGGGTTGTCGTTGACGACGCTGCCGACGTTCCCGACGCCGTGTCCTATCTTGAGCTTCACGGCTTCGAGGCGCTTGAGCCCGGCCACCACGAGCAGCGCTGGCGCCGCGATGCGTCGCCTCAGCCGGGCACGAAGAGGCCGTTCTCTCTCCGTGCCCTCGTGGGTCATGCGGGCGATGAGCCGTTCTATCTCGACCTGAAGAGCCAAGGCCCGCACGCACTTGTCGGTGGCACGACAGGTGCCGGCAAGTCCGAGTTCCTTCAAGCCTGGATTCTTGGCATGGCCGCGGCCTACAGTCCGGAGCGGGTCACGTTCCTCTATGTCGACTACAAGGGAGGCTCTGCCTTTGCGGACTGCATCAACTTGCCGCACAGCGTCGGTCTTGTCACCGACCTGACCCCGCACCTTGTCGACCGCGCCCTCACGTCGCTGCGCGCCGAGCTTCACTACCGTGAGCGCCTCCTCGCGGCCAAGGGGGCAAAGGACCTCGAGACTCTCGACAAGACAGGCGATCCCGAGACGCCGCCGAGTCTCGTCATCGTCATCGACGAGTTCGCGGCGCTCGCCCAAGAGGTGCCCGAGTTCGTCGATGGTGTGGTCGACATCGCGCAGCGTGGTCGCTCTCTCGGTCTCCACCTCATCATGGCGACCCAGCGCCCCTCGGGTGTCATCAAGGACAACCTGCGCGCCAACACGAACCTCCGCATCGCGCTGCGCATGGCGGATGAGGCGGACTCGTCCGACATCCTCGGTGTGCCTGCGGCCGCCCACGTCGACCCGTCGCTGCCAGGCCGGGCGATGGCGCGTACCGGTCCGGGACGCTTGTCGACGTTCCAGTCGGCCTACGCCGGTGCGCACTCGGTGCCGGGGGGCTCGCGTACGAAGGTGTCGGCCCGAGAACTGGCCCTCGGTGCGGGCAACCCGTGGGAGCTTCCCGAGGACGCTCGCGCCGCCGTGGTGGACGGCGACCCCGACGCTCAGCGAGTGGTCGCGGCCCTCGCCGGTGCCGCGAAGCTGCTTGAGATTCCGCCGCCGCGACGCCCGTGGCTCGATGAGCTGGCCGAGAGCTACGACCTCAAGGACCTCGCAAAGCAGAGTCCCACCGGGGCTGCCTTCGCACTTGGCGACGACCCGGCGCACCAGGCGCAGTTTGTCGCGGCGTTCGACCCCGACCAGGACGGCAACATGCTGATCCTTGGCGGTTCGGGTGCTGGCAAGTCGACAGCACTTCGCAGCGTCGCGATTGGCGCCACCTTGGCCACGGAGATCGCGCCGGTCCATATTTATGCGCTTGACGCGGCAAGCGGCGGTCTCGACATGCTGCGGCCTCTGCCCCATGTGGCCGACGTGGTGGACGGCGATGACCTTGAGCGCGTCACCCGCATGATGGACCGTATTGCGAACATCGTCCGCGAGCGCAGCACGAAGTTCACAAGTGCGCGCGCGTCGAACCTCACCGAGTACCGGACGATGGCGAACGAGCGCGGCCTGCCCCGCATCATCGTGCTCATCGACGGATACGGCACCTTCCAAAGCGACTACATGAATGAGGTCGGTCGCCAGAAGGTGTTCGGCGACTTCCAGGAGATCCTCGCCGAAGGTCGCGCCGTCGGTGTCCATGTGGTGGTGTCCGCGGACCGGGTGGGTGCCCTCCACACATCGATCCAGGCGCTCGTGTCCCGCACGGTGACCCTGCGCCTCAACGACGAGAACGCCTACGGCATGCTCGGCTTGCGCAAGACCGGCCTCAACCCGCAGTCGCCCGCCGGTCGTGGAGTGGACGTCGCGACCCGCAAGGAGCTGCAGGTCGCGGTGCTCGGCGGCTCGCCGCGCATCGACGAGCAGGCACGGGCGATCGAACAGCTCGCGGCGCGCATCCCCGACAGGGCGGAGTGGAAGGCGGAGCCCATTCCGCGCATGCCTGCTTTCATCAAGGGCTCCGAGATGCCGCCCACCGTGGACGGCCTGCCCACGCTCGGCGTCGACTCGGCAACCCTTGCACCTCGCGGTTTCGATCTCGATCGCCCGATCATGATCGCCGGTCAGGCCGGTACTGGCCGCACCTCGGCGATGGCGTGGCTTGCCACCGCGATTCGCCGCGCCTACCCGGAGCGCCGCATCGTCCACTTGACCCAGCGTCGGACGTCGATCGCCGACTTGCCGGCATGGACGGCGTCCTACGCGTCAGCGGCGGCAGGCGAGGAGTTCATGGCCGAATGGGCCGCTGCTCTCGAAGCCGTGGCAGATGGGGACAACCAAGTGGTCGTGTGCATCGAGAACGTCCAGGACTTCGGCGCGTCGATGAGTGATGGGCCGCTCGTCAACGCGATCAAGCTGGGCCGCCGCAATGGTCACCTCATCATCGGTGAGGCGGACACCCAAGGATGGGTCTCCGGACAGCTGGTGTCGGAGATCAAGGGATCCCGTCGCGGACTCATGCTCGCGCCGGAAGGAGCAGACTCACAGATGCTCTTCTCAGTGGCGGCACCGCGTGTGGCGCGGGCCGACATGCCGCCTGGTCGGGGCATCTGGGTCGAGTCGGGACGCGTCGCCACTGTGCAGATTCCGTGGGTGGATGGGGAGTATTCCCCAGATATCGCCGGGTAAGTGGCGCGACGCCGTCACGCTCGATAAGTTGCTTGCACACCACCACAGGGGTGGAACCGGAAGGAAGTTCAGATCATGGCCAACCTTAACGTCACGTACGACGACCTCCGCGTTGCCGCTGACCAGCTGACCTCCGGGCAGGGGGACATCGACAACCGCCTCATGGAGCTGAAGGCGTACATCGACAACCTTGTGTCCGAGGGTTACGTCACGACAGCGTCGTCGGGTGCTTTCCAGGAGCAGTACACCACCTTCACCACGTCGGCGAAGCAGACGATCAGCGCCCTCGAGGGCCTGAGCTCGTTCCTGCGCCAGGCGGCCGAGTCTCTGCAGCAGACCGACGAGTCGCTCGCGAGCTCGATCCGCGGCCAGTAAGTCGTGAACAGGGGCGGGCACGGGCACAGCGTTCCGTGCCCGTCCCTTTCTAGACAGTCAGCAGAGGGGAAGGAAGCATGAGCGACCAGATCAGGGTCGACCTCGACGCTCTCGCGCACGCCGCCAACGATCTCGCGACGATTGCAAGCGAGTTCGGTGGCGCTGATGACCGCGTGAGTCAGGTGACTGCTTCGATCGGCTCGAGCAATGAGACGCACAAGCTTCGCGCAGCGATTGAGCGCGCATCCAACTCGTGGGACGTGCGCCGCGCTGAACTGCAAGAGGACGTCGAGTACCTCAGCGGGATGGCGAACCGAGTTGCAGAGGAGCTCGCCCGGATGGACACCGATCTCGCGACGCAGCTGAACAACACCGGGCAGTCGGCCCGCAACAACTCGAACTCACCGCGGTACGTCTGATGGCAAGTGTCACTGCATACGAGAACCAGATCACGGGCAACTCCACCGAGATCCGCACTCATTCGCGCCACTACAAGGCGGTCGCTGAGGCGGTCGCTGAGACGATCACGAATCTCAAGACGGTCACAGACACGCTTGACACCGTAAGCAAAGCCGTTGATGCGTTTGCCGAGATCGCGACTGAGGTCGCGACGAGCCTCGATGAGGTAGACGACCGCTATGAGACCCTTGCGGCTCAGCTTGAGTTCTACGCGCAGGAACTCGACCGCTTCCAAGCAGACTCTGCAACCCTTCAGGCGAACGCGCGCAGCAAGCAAGACGAGCTGACGGTTGCCTCCAGTGAGCGGCAGACGGCATATGACCGGTGGCTCACCACCGACCTGTCCGCCCCAGAGGCCACCGACGCGCTCGAGCTCTACAACCGCAAGACCGAACTGGTCGAGCAGCTCGCGGGCGAGCTCAACGCGTATCAACGCCAACTTGACGAGTTGATGGATGCGTGGCGAGTTGTCGCGGACAACTGTGCAGCGGCGATCAACGAGGTCATCGACGGTTCACCGCTCAATGACAGCTGGTGGGACAGCTTCGCCAACTGGGTCGAGACGGTGCTGCCCGATATTGAGACGTTCCTCGACATCCTCTCGATCGTTCTGACTGTGCTCGCCTTCCTCGCCGTCCTCACGGGAGTCGGGGCAGTGCTCGCACCCGCGCTCTTTGCGATCGCCCGTGGAATTCAGCTGCTGTCCAAGGTGATCGCGGTCGTCAAGCTTGTCACCACGATCGTGCAGATCGCCCGTGGCAAGAAGTCGCCAGAGGCTCTGCTGCGGATGGGGCTCGACTTCGCCATCGACAAGATCGGCGGAAAGCTGATCGACGGAATTGCGAACCGACTTGGGAACGGCCTGATGTCGACGCTCGCGGACCAGGTCCTCAAGCACTCCGACGCCAAGAACCCGTTCACATCCAACCTTGAGCTGATTCAGGCGAACGGCTTCGATGACTGGATCGCGAAGACTCTTGAGCCCGCGCTCAACAACGCAGCCTCCGGACTGCCGATCGACAACGCGATCGTGTCCGCCGGCAAGGGAGCGGAAGGCATCGCGGACTCGATCGGGGACGGCCTGAAGAACGTCAAGGAAGGTCTCGGCACCGCGGTGCTCGGTGACCAAACCATGTTGGACCTCAACTTGATGTCGGACTTCCTCAAGAGCTTCACTGGACCCGAGAACGTCCTGAGCGGTCTGGGAGGTGACATGTTCGATCTCGGCAAGGGCTTCATCGAGGACGGCACCGGAATCAAGCTGTCGGCTGGCGCTCATGTCTTCCCTGATTCACCGCTCGGGGGTTACCGCCCGTCCTACGAGACATTGGTGGGTGCAGCCTCATGACTTGGACGCTCTCCATGGTCGCTCCGGGCAAATGGCGCTCGGTGAGTGCCGGCGCGGACCGAGACGCTGAGATCGCGGCCGCGGTTGATGAGGTGTTCGCACGGGCTGACAGGGACTCATCCGCCGCGGACAAGCACTGGATGCGCCAGCGTCTTGCCGGAGCGCTCGATGGTGTCGGTGAGGCCGGGGGCCGCGTGGTCTCGGTGGCCTTCCCCACCCAGCCGGTCGGCGGCACGGTTCTCCCGGTGACGGCAACCGTCCTCGCACTCGAGACGTCCTCGGAGACGATGGAGGATGCGCTCAAGGCGCTCGCGGCCGTTGCCGCAGCGGACCCGAGCGCGAAGCCATTGCCCACGAGCGCCGGGCTCGCGCTGCGCACCCATCGCGTGAGCGACGTCAAGGAGTCGTTCGACGCCGAGGTTGAGCAGGCGCCGATCGAACCCGAGATGCGACGCGAGATTCAGGCGGCCTCGTCTGCAATGCCGATGTTGCGCGCCCGCTACCTGTTCCCCGCTGCGGGTGCAAAGCAATGGCACGCGGTGTCGTTCTCCGCGACGCTCGGAACCGACGAACCTGACCTCGTCACCACCTACCTGGAGCTCTTTGACGCGTTCGCCGAGACGGTGACGTGGAAGGAGCAGGAATGAGCAGGGATCCGTGGACCTTCGAGGTTGACGGTCGGTTGTGGCTGCCTGTTCCTGAACCCGAGCAGCGGACGCCTCAGATGCGCGAGGCGTGGCTTGAGGCCGCAATGACGCGAGCACGCGCGTTCTCGCTGATCCCGGACGCGCGCGAAGACGAGTGGCTGACGGCACTTGCCCGAATCTTTGACCGTGCTCCCGGTGGTCGAGGGGCCGTCTTCTTCCCGATCGGCGTGTTCGCGCCGACGTACATGGCGAT
Organism: uncultured Demequinaceae bacterium; assembly: GCA_964600005.1. Lineage (GTDB taxonomy): Bacteria > Actinomycetota > Actinomycetes > Actinomycetales > Demequinaceae > Demequina. The sequence goes on along the minus strand of CAZRHL010000024.1, from coordinate 3,517 downwards.
CAGCACCCGTGAGGCCGCCGCGATCCACGAGGTCGCTGACCAGTGGCTTGACGACAGTGCGGCACATGTCGACTCGCTCGATGTCGGCAATGCACAGCTCGCAGATGCGCGTTTGGTGCTCCGCGTCGAGGGCGGTGACGACGGGACGACCTATGCGGTCGGGCTGTTCGGCACAGATGCGGAACTGGGAGTCGCAATCACCGGCGCCACCCCGGATCCGGTTGTCGCCGGACAACTGGGTGAAGCGGGCATGACGTTGCTCTCCTCCTTCGCACGCGCGGCCTGAGCGGACCCGGTGCCGCGCCTCAGGGCGGGTTCTGGAGCGCCGCGACGGCACGGCAAGACAGCCGCTTCGATCAGACGACGCCGGGGTTACTTGTCGTCGTGGCGCAGCCACCTGAACGTACGCACCGCGACCACAAGACCAAGCGCCATCCACACGGCCATGACGATCGCTCCCGCCGGGTGCTCCCATGACCCCCGGGCCTCAGCGTCGGCGAAGTATCCGGGCAGGAACACCGATCGCATCCCCTGAGCAAGCCATTTGAGAGGGAAGACCTCCGCGAAGCCTTGAAGCAGACCCGGCAACTGCGTGAAGACGACAAACACCCCCGAGGTGAACTGGAGGACGAGCACCACAGGGGTGAGGATCGCGGACGCCGCCTTGGCGTTGCGCAAGAGCGAGGAGGTCGCAATTCCAAGTGTGACCGACGCTCCCGTGCCAAGGAGAAAAACCCACGTGAAGGTGAGCCACGCATCGACCGTCGAGGGCACTTGAAGGTCGTAGAAGACCACGCCCATGCCGATGAGGATCGCAATCTGAATCACCGACACGATGAACACCTGAATGAGCTTGCCCACAAAGTACGCAGTGCTTGGCAGGGGCGTGGCGCGAAGGCGCTTGAGAGCGTCGGCGTCGCGGTCGATCGCAATGGTGATCGCAAGCGATTGGAAGCCCGTGTTGATGATGCCTGTCGCGATCATGCCTGCCACAAAGTACTGAGCGAAGGTGACGTCGGTATCGCTGAGGTATTGGTCGCCGAAGATCGAGCCGAAGAGCACGAGGAAGATGATGGGGAAGGCGAAGATGAAGATCATCTGCTCGCGCGATCGGAAGAACTCCTTCAGCTCGACAACCGCGCGGTCAAGGGTGATCGACGTCCACGACGGATGCGGTGTCGCCGTGCTCATGCCTCGACCTCGTCAGCCGCATCCGCGTGCGCGTCAATGAGTTCGAGGTAAATGTCCTCGAGAGAGGGCTTGCTGACGGTGAGCTCGGGGATCTCACCGCCAAGCCGGGCTGAGAGGGTCGTCACAAGTGACGTGGGCGTCGCGGTGCGCTCGGTACGCGTCTGCGACCCTTCGCGCCAGCGCACCACCGAGTTCGATGCTCGCGCTCGCAGGCCAGCCGGCGTATCGAGGGCGATGAGCTTGCCGCTCGACACGATGCCGATGCGATCGGCGAGGTACTCGGCCTCATCGAGGTAGTGAGTGGTCAGCATGATGGTGGAGCCATCGCCGCGCAGCGACTCAATGAGGCGCCAGAACTGCCGGCGTGCCTCAGGGTCAAAGCCCGTCGTCGGTTCGTCGAGGAACACGAGACGCGGGCGTCCGACGACAGCAAGTGCAACATCAAGGCGCCGACGCTGACCGCCGGAAAGGGTTTGCGGCTTCGCATTTGCCTTGTCGGTGAGGCCCACCGCCTCCAGCGTCTCGTCAACATCGCGTGGGTTCGGGTAGAGACGGGACGCGTGGGTGAGCGCCTCGCGCGCGGTGAGAAAAGAGCGGTCAGAGGTCGACTGCAACATGATGCCGATCGAGGCTCGCCAATCACGCGTCGGATGCGCGGGGTCGCAGCCGAGAACCTCGACATCTCCGGCGGTGCGTCTCCGGAAGCCCTCGAGGATCTCCACAGTCGTCGACTTGCCTGCGCCATTGGGGCCGAGCAGCGCGAAGACCTCGCCGTCGGGTATCTCAAGGTCGAGTCCGTCAACGGCGCGTTTGTCGCCGTAGTGCTTGCGCAATCCAGCGATCGCAATGGCTGTGCCCATGGCTGGGAGCCTAGCGGTCGCGTTTTTGAACTTAGCCCTCAGACAACAGCGACTGAATGCGGCTGACACCCTCAACGAGGTCGTCCTCGCCAAGCGCGTAGCTGAGGCGCACAAAACCGCTTGGCCCAAAGGCCTCGCCCGGCACGACGGCCACTTCAGCCTCGTCGAGGATGACGGAGGCGAGGTCGGCGCTTGAGGTGATCGTCACTCCACGCACCGTTCGGCCGATCAAGCCTTCAACCGACGGGTAGGCATAAAAGGCGCCCTTAGGCGTCGGGCAGACGACACCGTCGATCGCACGGAGCATCTCGACGATCGTGCGTCGGCGCTCGTCAAAGGCCTTGCGCATCGTGTAGACGTCCTCAAGGCTGCCGGTGAGCGCGGCAAGAGCAGCGCGCTGCGACACATTCGCCACGTTTGACGTGAGGTGTGACTGGAAGTTCGCGGCGGCCTTCGTGACATCAGCGGGGGAGATCATCCAGCCCACACGCCATCCGGTCATCGCGTAGGTCTTCGCCACACCGTTGAGAACGATCGTCTGGTCGGCAAGCTCGGGTACCGCGCGGACGATCGGCGTGAAGACGGCGTCGTCGTATACAAGGTGCTCGTAGATCTCGTCGGTGATGACCCAGATGCCGTGCTCGAGCGCCCACTCACCGATCGCCTTGGTCTGCTCCTCGCTGTAGACGGCGCCGGTCGGGTTCGAGGGCGAGCAAAACAGGAGCGCCTTGGTCTGCGGGGTGCGCGCTGCTTCGAGCTGCTCGAGCGTCACCAAGTAATCCTGGTCGGCACCAGCGAACACCTCGACGGCGCGGCCGCCAGCGAGCGCAATTGCCTCAGGGTAGGTGGTCCAGTACGGCGCGGGCAGGAGGATCTCGTCGCCGTCGTCGATGATTGCAGCGAAAGCCTGGAACACGGCCTGCTTGCCGCCGTTCGTCACGATGACGTGGGCGGGGTCGATCTCGTACCCCGAGTCACGGAGCGTCTTTGCGGCGATCGCTTCCTTCAACTCCGGCAGGCCAGCGGCGGGCGTGTACCGGTGGTTCTTCGGGTCACGCGCGGCAGCGACAGCGGCATCGACAATCCACTCCGGAGTGGGGAAGTCGGGCTCTCCAGCGCCGAAGCCGATGACGGGGCGGCCGGCGGCCTTCAGCGCCTTTGCCTTGGCATCGACAGCGAGGGTGGCCGAGGGCGCAATAGCACCAAGACGGGCAGAGACGCGGCGAGAAGGAGCGGTCATGCGCCTATTGTTCCATTGGTCCAAGGCGCCGTAGGTGCCGGTTCGCGTTCGCGCGCCAAAACGCGTAGCATGTGGGGTCGGCTCTTGACAGAAGCCATGATGAACTGCGCCCAAAACGCGGTACGACATGGTCGATGTGAGGGCCAGCGGGGCGGGAACGTCCCGTAGGGCAGTGGCGCAATTGGTAGCGCACCGGTCTCCAAAACCGGCGGTTGTGGGTTCGAGT
>CAZRHL010000023.1:4036-20521 GCA_964600005.1 uncultured Demequinaceae bacterium | reverse complement strand
ACGCCTCGCAGTTGACCGTGGGCGACTGAACAGCGGCACGCCAAGTGTCTTGCCCAGAGACTTCTCCAGCAAGGGATGGAGATATGTGACAGGCTCGCGCCCGCGGGCTCGGTTGATGTAGGGGTGAACGGATCCGCCCTGGATGGGGCCGGGACGAATGAGCGCCACTTCAATGACGATGTCGTAGAAGCGACGCGGCCTCAGGCGCGGGAGGGTCGCCATCTGAGCGCGAGACTCCACCTGAAACACCCCGACGGTGTCCGCCGCGCACAGCAGGTCGTACACCGCGGGGTCTTCTTGCGGAATCGCATGGAGACCGATCTCCACGCCCTCGACCTCCCACAGCGAGCGGAAGGCGTACTTGAGTGCGGACAGCATGCCAAGCCCCAAGAGGTCAAACTTCACGAGCCCTGCGTCGGCGCAGTCATCCTTGTCCCACTGCAGCACGGTGCGCCCCGGCATCCGGCCCCACTCAACGGGGCAGACGTCGATGACGGGCCGATCGCACAACACCATGCCACCGGGGTGAATGCCAAGGTGGCGCGGCAAGCGCAAGAAGCGTTCGGCAAGGTCGAGCACCGTTTCTGGGATGTGCTCGAGCTCCCCCACAGGTGGAGGCTCCGGCCACGTCGCATCGCGCTGTTTGGCCGCCCACTCTGCCTGGGCCGCTGCATCCATTCGCAGCGTTGAATACCGGTCAATCGACTTTGACCAGGCATCCTGTTGGCCGACGTCATAGCCCAGCGCCCTGGCTGCATCGCGCACCGCCGAGCGCGGCCGGTACTGGATGACGTTGGCCACCATCGCCGCGTTGATGCGTCCAAAGCGTTGGAAGACGTACTGGATGACCTCTTCTCGCCGGTCCGACTCGATATCGACATCAATATCGGGCGGCCCGTCACGTTCTGGTGCGAGAAAGCGCTCGAACAAGAGCCCATGTGTCACGGCATCCACCGCGGTCACCCCGAGGGCAAAGCACACGGCGGAGTTCGCCGCACTGCCCCGGCCTTGGCACAGGATGTCGGAACGGCGGCAGAACGCGACGATGTCGTGAACGATGAGGAAGTAACCCGGGAAGTCGAGCGCCTCGATCACCGCAAGCTCGTGCTCGATCTGCGCCCATGCTCCGGGTATCCGCTCCCGGTCAGGCGGGCCATAGCGTTCGCGTGCGCCCCGGTACGTGAGCTCACGCAGCCACGTTGCCTCGGTGTGACCGTCCGGAACCGGGTACGGCGGCAAATTGGGGGCCACCAGCTGCAGATCAAAGGCGCATTCCACACCGATCCTCGCCGCCTCTCGCACGGCCTGCGGGTGACGCCGATGCCTCCACACCATCTCGCCCGCGCCCCTGAGATGCGCGCCGGGGCTGCCGGGGAGCCAGCCGTCCATGTCGTCGAGGGATGAGCGGGCTCGCACTGCGGAGAGCGCCATCGCGAGGTCTGCGTCACGCGGAGTGGCGTAGTGGGCATTTGTGGTGGCGACGAGTGGCACGTGCGCATCGAAAGCGAGATCGGCAAGCGCCGCATTGACCTCCGAGTCATACGGCTGGCCGTTGTCGGTGATCTCGACGGCCACACCCTCCCGCCCAAAGAGGGCCACCAACCGGCCCAGTTCGCTCTTTGCGGCCGCGAAGCCGGCTCGCGTCACCCCCCTCGCGTGCTCATTGGGGCCGACGCCGGGCACACCAATCCCTGCGAGAGCGCGGCGCACAGCCCCCTTGCGACAGCCAGTGAGCACGACAAAGTGCCCGTCTCCCGCTGCAGCAAGAGACTCGAGCGTGTAGTGAGCGAGCCCCTTCTCGCCGGTGGCCAGATGTGCCATGCCGATGGTGCGCGACAGCCTGCGATATCCCTCTGCGCCACGGGCGAGCACCACCAGGTGGGTGCTGCGCGGATCCGGACCCGATGTAGGAGCGTCGAGCACGGGCGCGCCGCCTGGCCCATCCGGCGCAGCGAGGCGCAGTTCGGAGCCAAACACCGTCGGCAGCCCGATCGCACGGGCAGCACTTGCGAAGCGCACCACTCCGTAGAGGCCATCGTGATCGGTGAGCGCCATCGCGGACAGCCCGAGTCGCCCCGCCTCCGCTGCCATCTCTTCGGGCTGGCTCGCCCCATCGAGGAAGCTGAAGGCGCTGTGGGAGTGGAGCTCGGCGTAGTCGATGCCGTCAGTCATAGATCGCCTCAAGCACCCATCGCCCCTCAGTGAATGCGACAAGCACCGCGAGGTCGCGTTCCCCGTGCTCGTCGCGCACGGCGATCTGAAGGAATGCACGGCGCGAGGCGTCATCGGACCACCACCGCTCAGCCACTGGCCACGGCCCAGCCCACGCCTCAATCGGCAGCGGGGACGCCCACACCGGCCCATCGCTGCCCCCCACATGACCGGAGGAAGGGTGTCGATGTGCGGCGCGCGCCTTTGCATCGCGCGGGTCCGCTTGCAACCGCACCCAGGTGGGCGGTGCGCTCATGGCGAGGCGCCTATCGATACGGACAGGTGTTCCACCTGCATCGAGCACCTGAACGTCCTGCGGGATCGGCAATACGGTGGCAGGAGCGGGCTCTGGCAGATGACCGGGCCATGGGTGCTCAATCCGACGCGGTGGCACCCCCTCTTGTCCCCATGCGAGGACGTGGATGCGGTCGCGCGGGCTCCGGCCGCCTTGCTCGGCAACGGCAAGCACCCCTTCGGCCCCAAGCAGCCCCTGCACGCGTTCGAGAGCCCGGTGAGCACGTGCGTCGGCCCCAGAGGAGCCTCCCCAGAGAAAGGCCTGTTCTCTGCCCAGCGGCACCACGTCCTCTGCCGTCAGCCTGAGGGCCGTCAGCGGCGCTGGCTCTGGCCCTTGAGCGGTGCCGGATAACCACCCCTCAAGCTGCCATCGCACACGATCCGTCATGTGCTTGGCGAACGCCCCCGCACGCACTCCCACATCGGTGCGCCATACACGTTCAAGCTCGGCCCCCGTCACGGTGCGGGCGCCAATACGGACACGAGCGCATCTGCTCGAGGCGTCGAGGAGCGCCCGGTCGAGCTGCTCGGCCACCTCGGCAGCCACCAGGGTCAGTTGCTCAATCCGTTCCGCCGGGTCCTCAAAGGTGTGCTCAACGGCAATGTCTTCTGCCGATCGCCGCAGGACGGGTGGAGCCACATCCTGACCTGCTGCCATTCGCTGCGCCCAGGCACCGATCGGGCCAAAGCGGGCCAGCACATCGGGCCCCGGCAATGCGACAAGGTCGCCAAGCGTGTGGAGGCCAAGGCGCACGAGCACGCTGACGAAATCCTCGACGTGTGCTCGCTGGGCACGTTCCATCGCCGCGTGAGCAAGGGCGGTGATGGGCAGCGGGGCCAAGTACTGAGCGGATTCGCCCGCTGGCACCACCTCATTCGCACGCGCCGCCATGACAGCGGCAAGCAAGCCGTCCGCCATTCCGACCGCCGACTCGCAGCCCGCCTCCTCCGCCACAGCGGTCATGAGCGCCTCTGCCAATGCCTCCTCAGATCCGTGGAAGCGCGCCGCTCCAGCCGAGGGGATCATCAGCAGACCTGGACGCGAGATCTCAACCCCCGCCACCACGGTCTCGGCAGCAGCCGCTACCGCCTCGAAGGAGCGCGCGTCCCGCCCCTCGTCATGACCAAGGATGACCAGTTCTGGGCATGCCCGCTGGGCGAGTCGCCTCCGCATCCCGCGCCGCACTCCCGCAGCCCGAGCTGCCGCAGAGACTGCCATCAATCCCTTGCCATGGAGCACTGCCGCTGGCGCCTGTGGACCAATGCCTGCTTCCATTGCCGCTGCCACCACGGGCCAGTCCGGCACCCACAACACCACTCGCCGCACTGTGTCCACCACGGCGTCGGCAAGCCGCGGCGCGCTCATGCCACTTCCGTATCGAGCGCACGGCCCCCCGCCACGGCTTGGTGCATCGCGGGGCGAGGCATCAGCGCCTGGGTGTCGACATCAAGCGCGACGAGCACTCGCCGCGTTGCGGCAATCCCGCGCCCCTTCACGGCAACCGTGACGTCTCTTTCCCGCAGTCGCCCTTCTCCTGCACCCAGGCCGCGCCACCGCGACCGCTCGACCATGAGGTGCATATGCGCACCAGCCCACCCCTGCGCGGCGAGCACCACGCTGCCTCGCTCCCGAGCGCGGGCTGCAATCCGCCTGCGGTCAGCGTCGGACACTGCCAGCCCCTCGCCCACGATCACCACACCCACGCCGTCAACGATCGCCCCCATCACCGCCGGGGCTTGTGTTCCGGGGTGTGGGATCAACGCGAGTCGAGAAAGGTCAATGCCGCGCCGCGCAGCAGCCAGCACTCCCACGTGAGGCATGCCGACGATCGCCGTCCACGATCCCTCCCGAGAGGCCTCTGCCGCGAGGGCCAGGAGCAAAGATGTTGAGTTCTCAACCGCGATCACGTGCCCCCGGCGCAATCCCCGTGGCAGGAGCTGGGCGAGCGTGGGAGCCAATGGCAGTTCCGGACTGTCCCATGCCTCACGCGTTGCCCCGACGCGACCCTCTACCGCCGCGAGCGCGGCGCGAGCGGCCTCAAGACGAGCCTGCCGCGTATCCATCTGCCACCTCCCATCGCCCTCACAACGAACGCCACGCATTCGAACATATGTTCGATTGTGCCATGAGGGTACGACGTGCGCGAGCGCATGAAAAGAGGGTGAGAGATATCAGACAGCGACCGCGCGCGCCCGGGGATCAGCGGGCGTTGAGGGCCCACACGGCGACGGCCGACGCCGCTGCGACATTGAGCGAATCGACCTCCCCCGCCATGGGGATCGTGACGATGTGGTCGGCCGCGGTGATCGCCGCACGGCTCAGCCCATCACCTTCGGCCCCCATGACAAGGGCGACCCGCTCATGGCCGGCAGCGGCGAAAGACCGCAGGTCGACAGCGTCGTCCGCAAGAGCGAGTGCCGCGACGGTGAAGCCCTCCGTCTTGAGGTCGTCGAGCGCGCCCGGCCAACTCTCCGCGCGCGTCCATGGCACCTGGAAGACGGTGCCCATCGAGACCTTGACCGAGCGGCGATAAAGCGGGTCTGCACATGTCGGAGCCACAAGCACGGCATCAGCCCCAAGACCCGCGACAGAACGGAAGATCGCGCCGACATTCGTGTGATCGACAATGCCTTCGAGCACGACAACGACGCGCGCGCCCTTGACGACCTCAGCGACCGAAGCGAGGGCCGGCCGATGCATCGCCGCCAGCGCACCACGATGGACGTCATACCCCGTCACTGCTTCGAGAACGGCCGTCGGGGCCACAAAGATCGGCACCGCAGCCGGCACGAGCGGCTCCACCGAGTCGAGCCACCGCTCGCTCACGAGCACGGAGCGAGGCTGGTGCCCCGCCGCCAAGGCGCGAGAGAGCACCTTGACACCCTCAGCCATGTACAGGCCGTTCTCGGGCTCGAGCCGACGGCGCAAGGAGACATCGGTGAGGTCGCGATAGTCGGCAAGCCGAGCGTCGGACGCGTCATGCACCGTGAGAACCGCCATGTGCCAATTGTGCCCGCAAAGCACAGCACCCCGGAGAGGCGTCTCTCCGGGGTGCTGTGAATGTGTTGCTTAAGCGCCGGGCTGCTGGCCCTTTGCTGCGTTCGGGTCAAAGGGCAGGCCCGAACCGGTGCCCGCATCCTCCGCCTCAGCGGCAACGCCCTCAGCCTGACGGCGCGCCTCTGCAAGTGCTGCCTTCGGGTCCGCCAATGCGCTCGAGAGCTTGGAACGACGACGCGCGCTCTTGTCGGTGGCACGTCCAAGGGGCTCCGGCTCGTCGACCTCGCCGAAGCCTGCGGCCACGGCCTTGAGAGCCCCGGTGAACTCGGTGGGCACGAACCACACCTTGTTCGACTCGTTCTGTGCGATCTGCGGCAGGATCTGCAGGTACTGGTAGGCGAGCAGCTTCGAGTCGGCGTCACCTTCGTGGATCGCGTCGAAGACCTGGAGGATCGCGCGTGCTTCACCCTCGGCCTTGAGGATCGCGGCCTGCGCCTCACCCTCGGCCTTGAGGATGTTCGACTGCTTGTCGCCCTCTGCGGTGAGAATCGCGGACTGCTTCACACCCTCTGCCGTGAGGATTGCGGCGCGGCGGTCACGCTCTGCACGCATCTGCTTCTCCATCGAGTCCTTGATCGACATCGGCGGCTCAATCGCCTTGATCTCGACACGGTTGACGCGAATGCCCCACTTGCCAGTCGCCTCGTCGAGGACTCCGCGAAGGTGTCCGTTGATCTGGTCACGGCTCGTGAGCGCCTGCTCAAGGTCCATCGTGCCGACGATGTTACGCAAGGTCGTGGCGGTCAGCTGCTCGACACCGACCCAGTAGTTCGCGATCTCGTACACGGCGGCGCGGGCCTCAGTCACCTGAAAGTAGATGACCGAGTCGATGTCCACCACGAGGTTGTCCGAGGTGATGACCGACTGCGGCGGAGTCGAGTAGACCTGCTCGCGCATGTCGACCTTGGCACGCACCCGCTCGATGAACGGCCACAGGAGGTGCAAGCCGGGCTCCATCGTCCGGTCGTAGCGTCCAAGGCGCTCCACAAGGTACGCCTGCGTCTGTCGAACCACCACGATCGAACGCGCGATGATCGAGATGACAAAGATGCCCAGCACAATGAGGGCAAGAATGAGCAAGACGCCTCCTGCGTCGAGTTCTTCTCCCATGACGTTCAGTTCTCCTCTTCCGGAGCCACGACTGCCGTCGCCCCATCGATTGTGAGGACGACGACGTCGACCCCTTCGGGGATGCTGTCAGCATCCTCTTCCACCCGAGCCGTCCACACCTCGCCGCGAAGCTTGATGCGGCCACCGGTCTCGGACACCGTCTCCAGCGTGCGGCCCTTGGCCCCACGCAGAGCGGCGACGTTCGTTTCAGGCAGGTGTTCCCCGCGTGCGCGCATCGACCTCAACAAGTACGGGCGCAGCGTCACCATGAGCGCGGCCGACACGAGGATCGCGACAATCGCCGCGAGCACGACGTTTCCGCCAGCGAGCACCACTCCACCACCTGCGAGCGCACCGCCCGCCAGCATGAGCAGAGTGAGGTCCAGTGTGAACACTTCTGCGATTCCGAGCGCTGCCGCTGCGATGAACCACCACATCGATTGCATGTGAGCCCTCCCTTCCCCGTGAACCTAGCAGGCGCTCGCCTGCGTCTTGCTACTCGCGGATCTGGCGAGCGGTCCAACGGCCTTCATCGTGGCGCAGCTGGACGTTGATGCCATAGGCGGCAGCGAGGTTTGCTTCAGTAAGCGTCTCCTCAAGAGGACCGGCCGCCACCACGCGGCCATCCCTCATCAGCAACAGGTGCGTGAATCCCACGGGGATCTCCTCCACGTGGTGAGTGACCAGTACCATCGCGGGTGAGCGCCTGTCTCCTGCAAGCTCCGTCAGTGCCGCAAGCAGCTCCTCACGGCCACCGAGGTCGAGGCCCGCTGCCGGCTCGTCGAGCAGCAGCAGTTCCGGGTCCGCCATGAGCGCCCGCGCAATCTGGACACGCTTGCGCTCCCCTTCGCTGAGCGTCGCGAACGTGCGATCGGCAAATGCGTGCATGCCGAACGCGGCGAGCAGGTCATCTGCCCGACGCTCATCGACGCTTTCGTAGTCTTCTCGCCAGCGGCCGGTGATGCCGTAAGCGGCGGTGAGAACGAGGTTTCGAACGGTCTCACCCGGCGGGATGATGTCGGCGAGTGCCGCGCTCGCGAGGCCGACGCGGATCCGCAGTTCTTGCGTATCGGTTTCGCCCAGCTCCTGGCCGAGGACCGTCACCGATCCCGACGTGGGGTGCATGCGCGCGGCGCACATCGTGAGGAGCGTCGTCTTGCCGGCGCCATTCGGGCCGAGCACGACCCACCGATCACGCGAATCAACGCTCCACGTGACCTGGTCAAGCACCGGATTCTCGCCGCGTCGCAAGGACACGTCGTTGAGTCGCAGAACGTCGTTCATGATGCCTCGAGCCTAACCGAGAACCGACGTGTACACCTCGATGGTTCGCTCCGCGATTGCGCTCCATGAGAAGTGCTCCGCGGCCCTCTTGCGGCCGGCCTCTCCCATCGCCTTCGCGGCATCGCGATCGGCGACCATCCGTTGGAGAGCATCGGCAAGATCGGCCACATAGCGGTCCGCATCAGTTGGAGTGCCCGTCCCGTCGTCTGCCTGGTCGATCGGCACGAGGAATCCGGTCACGCCGTCATCGATCACCTCGGGGATACCGCCCGTGGCGGTGCCGACGACGGGCAGCCCCACGGCCATGGCCTCGAGGTTGACGATGCCGAGCGGCTCGTAGATCGACGGGCACACAAAGGTGGTGCACGCGTCGAGCACGGCAACGAGCTCGGCTCGCGGCAGCATCTCCTCGATCCAGATCACTCCGTCGCGCTGCTGCTGCAGATCGGCCACGGCACCGGCCACCTCCGCTGCGATCTCCTTCGTGTCGGGAGCGCCAGCGCACAGCACGACCTGCACGTCCTCAGGAAGCAGACGGACCGCCCTCAGCAGATACGGGAGGCCCTTCTGCCGCGTGATGCGACCGACGAACACGACCGCCGGTCGCGACCTGTCGATGCCGTAGCGGGCGACCACAGCGTCGGCCGCGGCCTTGTCCTCATCGCTCGCGGGAGCCGCCCACGCGTCAACATCGATGCCGTTGTGGACCACGTGGACCCGACCCGGATCGACGTTGGGGTAGCAACGCAGGACGTCATCCCGCATCCCCGCAGATACGGCGATGATCGCGTCGGCCGCTTCGTACGCCGTCTTCTCGATCCAACTCGACACGCGATAGCCACCGCCAAGTTGCTCCGCTTTCCACGGCCGCAAAGGCTCAAGGGAGTGGGCGCTCAGCACATGCGGCACCCCATGAAGCTGCTTGGCAAGGTGACCTGCCATATTGGCGTACCACGTGTGGGAATGAACGAGGTCTGTGCCGATGCAGTCGTTCGCCATCGGCAGATTGTGAGCGAGGACGTCGAGCGATGCCTCACCGACCCCTCCGCCTAATGCGAGGTAACCGGTCACACCTTGCTCATCACGGGTTCCGTCGAACGCACGCACGTACACATCGACGTGGGAACGAAGCACCTTGGCGAGCTCGGCGACATGGACGCCCGCGCCTCCATAGATGAAGGGCGGGTATTCGCGGGTAAGGATATCGACGCGCATTCTCTAACCGTAGTCGTTTCGCTCGGCGCGTGAGCCCTCCCGCGCAGAGGGCTTCGTGCCTATGCTGGGCACATGCCAGCGCCTAAGGTCCTTGCCATCATCCTCGCTGGAGGGGAGGGCAAGCGGCTCATGCCACTGACCGCTGCCCGCGCCAAGCCAGCCGTGCCCTTTGGCGGTACGTACCGACTCGTCGACTTCGCCCTGAGCAACCTCGTCAACTCTCACTACCTGCACATCGTGGTGCTCACGCAATACAAGTCGCATTCGCTCGACCGTCACATCGCGCGCACATGGCGCATGTCGCCGTTGCTTGGCAACTATGTGGCGCCCGTGCCCGCGCAGCAGCGCCGCGGCAAGCATTGGTACCTCGGCAGCGCTGACGCGATCTACCAGTGCGTCAACATCATCGAGGATGAGCGGCCCGACATTGTCGTCATCGTGGGCGCAGACCACGTGTACCGCATGGACTTCTCGCAGATGGTCGACGCGCACGTCGAGTCAGGCGCCGATTTCACCGTCGCGGGTATTCGCCAGCCCATTTCAATGGCCGACCAGTTTGGCGTCATCGACGTCGACCCGACGAGCCCCAACCGTGTGCGCGCCTTCCTCGAGAAGCCGACGAACCCCGAGGGTCTGCCGGACTCCCCCAATGAGATCCTCGCCTCGATGGGCAACTATGTCGCGAGCGTCGGCCCGCTTCTCGAGGCCCTTGCCTCGGACGCTGACAACGAGTCGTCGAAGCACGATATGGGCGGCGACATCGTCCCCTACTTCGTCAACAAGGGCACATGCGGGTTCTACGACTTCGTCGACAACGACGTTCCGGGATCCACCGAACGCGACCGCGACTACTGGCGTGATGTGGGAACGATCGACTCGTACTACGACGCGCACATGGACCTCATCGCGGTCACGCCGGTCTTCAACGTCTACAACGACAAATGGCCGGTCCACCAGGGACTCATCACTGAGCCGCCCGCGAAGTTCATCCACTCAGAAGAAGGCCGCCTTGGCCACGCCGCAGACTCGGTGGTGTCGCCGGGTGTCATCGTGTCCGGTGCAACCGTGACGGGCTCGGTGCTGTCCCCCGGAGTGCGGCTGCACTCGTGGTCCACTGTGTCCGATTCGGTGTTGCTCGATGACGTCCACATCGGTCGCCACGCCCAGGTGCACCGCGCGATCCTCGACAAGAACGTGGTGGTCGAAGAAGGTGCCCGCATCGGCATCGACCGTGAAGCCGACATCGCACGAGGCTTCACCGTCACCGAATCGGGTCTCACCGTGGTGGCGAAGGGGACGATCGTCACCGCATGAGCCGGCGTCACCTTCTGGTCCTGGACGTCGACTCCACGCTGATTCGCCAGGAAGTCATCGAACTCATTGCTGCGCGCGCTGGCACCGAGAGGCTCGTTGCGGAGATCACCGAACGGGCGATGCGCGGCGAACTGGATTTCGCTGCGTCGCTCGCTGAACGCGTTGCCACGCTCAAGGGCGTGCGGGACAGCGTCTTTGCCGACGTCATTTCCGAGGTGGAACTCACCCCTGGGGCTGCTGAGCTGGTGGCGTCCGCTCAAGCGGCCGACTGGGTTGTCGCGCTCGTGTCTGGCGGCTTTGAGGAGATCGTGACCTCAATCGCCGCACGCGTCGGCATCACTCGCTTTGTCGCGAATCGCCTCGAGGTGCGCGATGGCGCGTTGACGGGACGCACGATCGGCCCGGTCGTCGATCGCAATGCGAAGGCGATTGCCCTCAAGGCTTTCGCCGTGGCCGAGGGGATCGACTTGCATGACACGGTGGCGATCGGCGATGGCGCCAATGACCTCGGCATGATGGAGATCGCAGGCGTGTCGGTGGCTTTCGCCGCCAAACCTGTCGTTCGCGAAGCTGCCGACATCGCCGTTGACGGTCCGCGACTCGATGAGGCGTGGCCTCTCATCCTCGACGCGATCAACCGCGCCGCTTAAGTACCATTCTTCGCGCGTTGCTGTGCTGTGAGCGCGAGAATCCCAAAGGCCTGCGCCTCCGCTGACGTGCCCTCACGGTCGAAATGCGGTGCTCCCGCGACGCCCCAGATGAGTCCGCATTCGTCGACTTTCGCGAGCGCACCGCCGAGCCAACGCTCAGCACGGTCGGCATACGAAGCATCGAGCCAGCCGTCCGCGACCCCCGTGAAGGCGGCATAGGCGAACATGAGGCCGGCAGTGCCGTCAGTGAAGCGATCCGGCTGGTCGAGGATGTCAGGGAAGCGGCCCTCACGGTTCTCGAAGCTAGTGACGGCGTCGAGCAGAGCACGGGTGTCGCGCTGCCAACGCCCTCGCATCTCCGTGGGCACTCCTTCACCGCCGATGTGGAGCGCACGCGCGATTCCAGCCGCCGCCCAGCCGTTGCCGCTCGCCCACGGCTCGGCTCGTGTGCGCGACCTCGCGACGGTGTCCGCACGATGCGAATACAGGCCTGTCTCCGCGTTCCACAAGTGCTCACGGTGCATCCGGTACTGCATGTCCGCCGGTGCCACGTCCCCGGTAAGGACGAGCAATGGCACCACCATGTAGATCGAATCGACCCACACCTCGGAACGCCCCGTCAGGTGCCACACGACGCCTTCGTCATCACGGGGTGACCACCGGAGGAGCCACCAGCGCTGGCGTTCGAGGGCCTCTGCCGCTGCGGAATCGCCGCGCGCCGAAAGCAAGCACAATGCCTCACCCAGGGCGCCGCCGTTGACGAGTCCCGAGTCACCGGTTGCCGCGAGCCGCCCATCGGCGTCAGCATGCATGACCGCATCGCGTGCGATCGCGAGAGCATCATCAATGCGCCCGGCATCGATCGCCGCGTGGGCGCATACACCCTGCTCCCATGCCAAGCGCTGCATCGGCATGGCGGACGCCCACAAGCGCTCAATGAGGCGGGCTGTCTCCACGGCTAAAGCGGCTTGCCTTCGATCACATCAACGAGTCGTGCGCTGCGGGCATCAAGCTCAGCCCACGCCACGTCGACTTCGAGGATCGCGGCACCAGCGGTCGGCATGCCGTGCGCCATGCGCTGGAGCGGACGTTTGAGCGAACCAGGGCCCGCCAGGTACGCCGCGACGTGAGACGTCGTGGGCTCATGGCCCACCACCAGCACGGTCTGCGACTCGCCCGCGCCCGCGACCACACCGAGGTAGCGCTCACGCGCTGACTCGTAGAGGTCTTCCTCGATGTGGTTGTCGATCTCACCCCATGCGCTCGCCATGCGCTTGAAGGTCTGCACGGTGCGGTTGGCTGATGACACGAGCGCGAGGTCCGGGGCCAGCCCAAGATCCTTCAGCCGCTCACCGAGACGTCCGGCCGCATCGCGACCCTCCAAGGTGAGCGCACGGGCGTGGTCCTCAAGGCCGGAGCGCGGCGCCTCCGCCTTCGCGTGCCGCGCAAGAATGAGCACGGGCATCGCTACTGCCCCATCGCGTGAACGCCGCCGTCCACGTGGACCATCTCGCCGGTGGTTGCGGGGAACCAGTCGCTCATGAGTGCGACAACCGCGCGCGCAGCCGGCTCGGTGTCGTCAGAGTTCCAACCGAGCGGGGCACGGTTGGACCACTGGCCCTCCATCTGGTCGAAGCCAGGGATGTGCTTGGCGGCGGTCGTCTTGAGCGGACCTGCGGACACGACATTGCACCGGATGCCCTGCGGGCCGAGGTCGCGGGCGAGATAGCGGTTGACCGACTCGAAGGCTGCCTTCGCCACGCCCATCCAGTCGTACACCGGCCATGCGAAGCGTGCATCGAACGTGAGACCGACAATCGAGCCGCCGTGGGGAAGGAGCGGCACCGTCGCCTCAGCGAGCGCCTTGAGCGAGTACGACGAGATGTGGATGGCCGTCGCGACGTCCTCCCACTGACCCGCCATGAAGTTCCCGCCCATCACCGTCTGCGGCGCGAAGCCGATCGAGTGGACGACGCCGTCAAGGTGCGGCACGTGCTCGCGCACGGCGTCGGCCAGGCCGGCGAGGTGCTCGGGGTCGGTGACGTCGAGCTCGACCACCGCCGGGGTGTGGGGCAGTCGCTTCGCGATCGTCTGCGTGATCTTGAGCGTGCGGCCAACGCCGGTCAGCACCACCGTGGCGCCCTGCTCTTGCGCCAAGCGCGCCACATCGAACGCGATCGAGCCTTCGGTGAGGACGCCCGTCACGAGGATGTTCTTGCCGTCGAGGATTCCCATGATGTCTCCGTTCAAGGTCGTGCGGTCAATGACCCATGCCGAGGCCGCCGTCCACGGGCAGCACAGCACCCGAGACGTAGCCTGCCGCATCCGAGGCCAGGTACACGGCAGCTGCCGCAACGTCGGCCGTCGCGCCAAAGCGCTTGGCCGGAATGGACTGTTCGTATTGCTTGACCACGTCCTCGCCGAGTTCGGCGGTCATGTCAGTGGTGATGAAGCCGGGGGCGATCACGTTCGCGGTGATGCCGCGGGCACCCACTTCGCGCGTGATCGACCGAGCCATGCCGACGAGCGCTGACTTCGAAGCGGAGTAGTTCACCTGCCCGGGGTTGCCCAGCAGACCCACAACTGAGCCGACGAGCACAATGCGGCCGTACTTCTCACGAATCATCGAGGTGACAGCCCGGCGCACGGTGCGAAAGGTGCCCGTCAGGTTGGTGTCGATGACGGACTCGAAGTCCTCGTCGCTCATCCGCATGAGGAGGCCATCGCGAGTGATGCCGGCGTTGGCGATGAGGACGCGCACGCGACCGTGCTGAGCCTCAAGCTCATCGAATGCGGCGTTGACGGCATCGGTGTCGGTGATGTCGGCAATCGCTCCGGTGACGCCGTCAGGCAGGTCTCCGCCGCGGTAGATGGTCGAGACGGTGTCGCCGTTGGCGACGAATGCCTCCGCGATCGCGCGGCCGATGCCGCGATTTGCTCCTGTCACCACTACGTGTCGACTCATGCGCCCAAACCTAGTCGATTCGCGGGGCGGCGAGCACGCCGCGCCACGCCCGTACGATCGTCACGTGACCACCCCCGCTTCGCTCCCCCGGCCTGCCGCATACCGGCCGCTTCGGCTCCTCGGGACGACGCTGGCCGTCCTCGCCGTCGTTGCGCTCGGCATTGTGGCGGGACGCTGGCAATGGGAGCGATATGAGGTCCGCCATGACGCCGCAGAGGCTCAGAAACGAGCCGAGGGTCTGCCGGTGGTCGACATTCGTGAGCTTGTGTCGGCAGGCGATGAGGACGCGGGTGAGGCGCAATGGCGCGAGGCACGTGCGACAGGGACTCTGGACGCCGACGTCGTGCTTGAGCTGCGTGGACGCAGCATCGATCGCGCCGCCTCGATTCAGTACGTCACATGGCTGGTGATGGAGGACGGCAGCGCGATACTCGTCAACCTGGGCTGGCAGCCGCGCGCCGATGCGACGGGCCCTGCGTTGCCGGAGGGCCCCGTCACCGTGACGGGCATCGTCCGGTCGCTTGAACCTGTCAATGACCGCCCCGGCACGCGGATCACTCCTCAGCACATGGCCGACCCTGGTGCCGAGGTGATTCCGGCGTACCTGATGGCGCGCACGGCGTGTGGAGAGGCGGGCTGCGTCGAGGGCGTGGCGCCTGTCCCCGAGCCGAGCCTGTCTCTTGGCCCCCACATGAGCTACGCATTCCAGTGGTGGCTGCTTGCCATCGCGGCGGCGCCGATCGCGATCGCGCTGACGCGCCGAGACGCCCGCCTTGAACGCGAGCGAGCCGCCGCGACTGGAACAGACGATTCCCCGGCCACGACCGAGTCGCCTGAAACGGCATCACCCGCACCGGAGACGAAGAGGCGCCGTTGGCTCGACCGTCATGACGGCCCCACGGACGAAGAGATCGAAGACGCGCTCTAACCCCACCCCAAGTGGTAGGTCACCTCTTCGTTCGCGCATCACCACCCGTCCTAGTGGTGACTCACCTCTTCTCTCACCGATTACGCAAGCGACACGAGCTCGCGGTACGTGTCATTCCACAAGTCCTCGACGGCGTCGGGCAAGAGAAGAACACGATCGGGCTCGAGCGCCTCGACAGCGCCTTCGTCGTGCGTGACAAGCACCACCGCGCCCTCATATGTGCGCAGCGCGCGGAGGATCTCTTCGCGGCTCGCCGGATCAAGGTTGTTAGTCGGTTCATCGAGGAGGAGCACATTCGCCTGGCTCACCACCAACGTCGCGAGTGACAGGCGAGTCTTCTCGCCGCCGGAGAGCACTCGTGCCGGTTTGTCGACATCGTCGCCGATGAACAAGAAGGAACCGAGCACCCCACGCACCTCGGTGTCATTGAGGTCGGGCGCCGCGTGACGCATGTTCTCAAGCACTGTCGCGCTGAGGTCAAGGAAGTCGTGCTCCTGTGCGTAGTACCCGAGCTTGAGACCGTGACCGGGCTCGATCTGGCCAGTATCGGGGGTCTCGACGCCCGAAAGGAGCCTCAACAGCGTCGTCTTGCCGGCGCCATTGAGCCCAAGGACCACGACGCGTGACCCCTTGTCAATCGCAAGTTCCACGTCGGTGAAGACTTCAAGCGAGCCGTAGTACTTCGACAGTTCCGAGGCACGCAGCGGCGTCTTGCCGCACGGTGCGGGCGTGGGAAAGCGCAGGTGAGCGACACGGTCGGCCTGTCGCTGGCCTTCGGTCGCGTTCAGCAGACGCTCTGCTCGCTTCGCCATGTTCTGTGCGGCGACTGCCTTCGTCGCCTTCGCACGCATCTTGTTCGCCTGCTCCAGCAGCGCAGCGGCCTTCTTCTCGGCGTTGTCGCGTTCACGCTTTCGACGCTTCTCGTCATCCTCACGTTGGCGCAGATACAGATCCCAGCCCATCGCGTACTGATCGAGTTCGCCACGATTCGCATCAAGGTGGAAGACCTTGTTGACCACGGCGCGCACCAGATCAACATCGTGAGAGATGACGACGAGCCCGCCGGGGTACGACTGCAGGAAGCCGCGCAGCCACACGATCGAGTCAGCATCAAGGTGGTTGGTCGGCTCGTCGAGCAGCAAGGTCTCAGCGTCTGAGAAGAGAATGCGAGCCAACTCGACTCGCCTGCGCTGACCACCTGACAAGGTGTGCAACGGCTGGCCAAGCACTCGCTCATCGAGCCCGAGGTTTGCCGCGATCCGGGCCGCGTCCGCCTCCGCTGCGTACCCACCGGCAAGGCGGAAACGCTCTTCGAGCTTGGGGTAGCGGTCCATCGCCTTCGCCGCGACGTCTGGGTCCTCGCTCGCCATCAGCTCTTCGGCTTCGCGCAGCTTGCGAGTAATCGATTCAAGGTCGCGAGCCGCGAGAATCCGGTCGAGCGCCTTCATCGTCATAT
>CAZRHL010000023.1:0-3936 GCA_964600005.1 uncultured Demequinaceae bacterium | reverse complement strand
ATCGATTCAAGGTCGCGAGCCGCGAGAATCCGGTCGAGCGCCTTCATCGTCATATCTGCGGTGCGCGGATCCTGCGGCAGGTAGCCGATCGAGCCCTTCGAGGTGACCGAACCCCCGGACGCCTGGCCCTCTCCGGCGAGAATCCTCGTCAGCGTCGTCTTGCCCGCACCGTTGCGGCCCACGAGGCCAACGCGGTCGCCCTTGCCGATCGTGAAGGTCGTCGGGTGCAACAGCACGCGTGCGCCGATGCGGACCTCAAGTCCTTGAGCAGAAATCACAAGAAGTCCTCGCGTTGCATTTTGTAGGGTTTCGACAAGATCGGCCGTATTGTCCGGCGAACCGCCAGCGTCCCATTGTAGTGAGGGTAAGTTGGCTTTCGAACGTTTCCGACAAGAGGAGTGACATGCCCTTCGTCCCCAGACTCACGGGCCAGAACATGGCGCTTGTCGCAGTCTTTGCAGGCCTTATTGCATTGTCCACTACGCCGCCCGAGTTCAGCCTCGCCTCAGGCGTGCCGATCTCGCTGCAGACGCTTGCCGTGGTGCTCACGGGCCTTGTCCTGGGGGCGTGGCGCGGCTTCGCCGCCGTGCTGCTGTACGTCGCGGTCGGCCTCGCAGGTGCACCCGTGTACTCGGACGGCGCATCGAGCTGGGGCGCATTCGTAGGCCCCACCGGCGGCTACTTGTGGTCGTTCCCCATCGCCGCCTTCGTCGTCGGGTGGATCGCCGAGCGGATCCGCACGAGCGCGAACGGCATTGTCGGATTCTCTGCGCTCATGGGCGCAGGGCTCATCTCTTTGCCCATTGTGTACGCGGTAGGAGTTCCGTGGCTCGCGTTCTCACTGGATCTGCCCGTGTTCACTGCCGGCAGCCCGGGCGAGCCCACGGCGATTGCGTGGGGACTCATCCCGTTTGTTGTGGGCGACTTCCTCAAGGTGGTCGCGGCAGCCGCCGTGGCGTCGGCAATTCACCGCTCTTTCCCGCACCTGCTTTCGGCCACATCGGTTCACTTCGCCGCGTCAGCCCTCGCTGATGAGGCGCGGGACGTTGCCTCAGCGCCAAGCGAGGAAGCCGCCGCTGCGGCGAACTCTTAGCGATCTTTCGTGACCACGCTGGGGATGTACCGCGATCGGCGCACGCCGTTGCATCGCGCCCCCGCGTGGTCAAAGATGCTGGGCCTCGCCGTGGGTGCGGTTGTTGTCTTCCAACTCAACGGCCCTGTACCGATGGCAATTGCCGCAACCACTGCTCTCGCGTTGCTCGTGTCCACCCTGCCGACGCCGCGAGCGACGTTGCGTGGCGGCACGACTCTCGCAGTGTTCGCGGCCTTTGGCGGCGCGTATCACTGGATTTTCGGAGATGCGAGCCGCGGCACCGAGATCGCGCTGCGCGCTGTCACCATCGTGTTGGCCGCCTTGGCGGTCAACACGTCGACATCCGCCGATGACACGCTCAACGTCTTTCTCCGTCTCGCCCGCCCGTTTCGCCGGTGGTTGCCCACCGCTGCGATCGGTCTCATGTTTTCGCTCGTGGTGCGCTCAATCCCTGAGGGCGCGCGCATCCTGAGCCAGTCGCGCTCCGCCGCTCGCGCCCGTGGATTCAGCCGCAGTCCCCGCGCAATCCTCGTCCCCACTGCCCTACGCACGGTTGGCTTCGCGCTCAGCGTCGGCGACGCGATCACAGCGCGCGGGCTTGCCGATTTCAATGTGGAAGACAGGCGTTGACGTGAAGCCGGACGTCCTGCCCGGACACCGCATTCACCCGACTCCCGTAGCCTTGTCACCATGATTGAGTTCAGGGGAGCCTCTGTTGTCGCGCCCGATTCGGGCGCACCGATCCTTCTTCCCACCACGTTGACGCTCACCGAGCAGCGGGTGACGATCATCGGCGCAAACGGATCGGGAAAGTCGACGCTGGCACGGCTCATCAACGGCCTCGCTGTGCCGGTCGAAGGCCAGGTGTTGGTGGACGGCCTGGACACGCGTAAGCATGGTTCGCGCGTCCGACGCCGCGTGGGCTTCCTCTTTACCGACCCCTCCTCGCAGCTCATCATGCCCACCGCGATTGAGGACGTCATGCTCTCATTGCGTCGCACGGTGCGGTCCAAGGATGAGCGCATCAAGGCGGCGTTCCAAGCTCTTGACGACATCGGGCTTGGCGACAAGGCCAACGTGTCCGTCAACTCTCTTTCTGGTGGTCAGCGCCAGTTGCTTGCGCTTGCAGGGGTGCTCTCGGCAACGCCGTCGATTGTGGTCGCCGACGAACCGACCACCTTGCTTGACCTGCGGTGGAAAGCGCACGTGGGCGCATTGCTTTACGCGCTTCCCATCCAGCTCATCGAGGTGACACACGACCTCGAGGCGGCTATCAAGGCCCAACGCACGCTCGTGGTCGACGAGGGCGCCGTCGTCTTCGATGGCAACCCGGTGGATGCGGTCGCGCACTATCGAGACCTCATGTATCGCAAGTCCGTTGGTGAGCGCGCGTGAACGTGATTGGCATGTACCGCCCCGGCGGTTCGCCACTTCACCGCATGCCAGCGGTTGCCAAAGTGGGCCTCTTGTTGGCATGGGCGATTGTGGCGATGGTGTTTTCGGACCCCATCACCGCATCAGGTATGGCACTTGCCGCCGTCATGCTCCTCATCAGTGTGCTGCCACCGTTGAAGCCAACCCTTCGGGGCATGGCCTTCATCGCGGTGCTCGCCTTGCTTGCGGGCGCCTACCAGGTGTATCGCGGCGAGTACGACTCGGCGATTGACATCGGTGCCGATGTCATTGGTCTCTTTGCTGCGTCGCTCGCCGTCACGAGCTCCACCCCGATGAGCGAGCTCCTTGACCTTGCGACGGCGGCGGCGCGGCCATTCCGCCGCATCATCCCGCCGGCGATTCCCGGGCTGATGTTCGCGATCGTGCTCCGCGCAATCCCCGAGGTGGCGACAATCATGCGCCAATCTCGTGACGCAGCACGTGCCCGCGGCGTCAACTACTCCCCCGGCGCCGTCATCATCCCCACGGCATCGCGCACTGTTGGTTTCGCCGTTGATCTAGGCGCCGCCCTACACGCGCGCGGCATCGGCGATGAGGCACGCGCCGACACGGGCGCACCGAGCGCAGAACGTCTCACGCGGTTGCCGGAGCCCACGGTCTAGACAGGTCACGCGGCCGACGCTGGCTCAGGTCAGCCCATCATCTCGGCGAGAGTGGTGGTGGTCCGCCAATTCCGGATTGTCATGTCCTTGTAGGCGGGGAGGGCGAGAATCTTGCTGAGGTAACTTGCTGTCCGGCGCGCTTCGAGCCTGCGGAAGTACAGCACCCTGGCACCGGCCCAGCAGTCGTCAACCTCCTCCCGCAACCGCACAAGCGGGTGGACCTCGGTGGGGCTTACGTGGGGGCGGAGGAACACGACGTCGTAGAGGTACTCATCCGGCGCTTCGCCAAAGCCTGGCGGCGCTTGCGAGACGGCGGTGCGCAAGGCGTCGGCTGTCACCGTCACCACCACGGTGTCGACGCCGAAGTCCTCTCGCAGCGCATCCTCGACTACAGCGGTGACGTCGCCTTCGCCATGCCCGGGCGCACTAAGCACCACATTCCCCGATTGGATGTACGTGCGAATGCTGTCGAAGCCGCGTGCCGCAAGAACCTCGCGTAATCGCGCCATCGGCACGGGATTCTTCCCACCCACATTGATGCCGCGAATAAGCGCCACGTGAGTCGGCATTGTCAACCTTGCTCCATGCTCGCGGCCAGGAACCCGCGTCCCTCGACCTGCGCGGGCCTAGACGTTGAAGCCGAGCGCGCGCAACTGCTCGCGCCCGTCGTCCGTAATCTTGTCCGGACCCCACGGCGGCATCCACACCCAGTTGATGCGGAAGCCGTCGACGATGCCGGACAGTGCCTGCGCGGCCTGGTCCTCGAGCACGTCGGTAAGGGGGCAT
>CAZRHL010000022.1:0-20559 GCA_964600005.1 uncultured Demequinaceae bacterium | reverse complement strand
CGCCGGGTGCTGGTCGCGCTTGTGGATGTAGCGGCCTGCCGAGTTCGCCTGCCAGATCTCAACAAGCTGATCGCGGACGGGGCGGCCATCAGCGTCGACGATGCGCCCCCGGACCACGATGCGTTCGCCGATGGGCTCGCCGCCGTGCTGAACGTTGAGGACCGCCTCGACCGGGCTGATGTCGCGCTCGCCGAAGACGGGCGAGACGAGCTCGATGCCTTCCGGGTCCGCGTGGCGCAGGTCCTTCGTGGGGTGGCGGAGCAGCGATGAGCGGTACGGAGGGAAGTTGAGGCTCGGGCCCTGCTGTGGAGGGCGACCTGCCGCAATCTTCTCGTTGTACAGCGCGTGCGCGCTCGCGATCTCGCTGCTGATCTCTGCCTGAGTCTCACGCGCCGCGGACGCGGGGTCCACGGTCTGCTCGGTGGGCTCGGTGCTCATCGGATGCCTCCCCAGCCGGTGTAGCCCTCAGCCAAGTAGCGGCGTCCGGCTTCGGAATCGGTGATGGTGCGCAGCTCTGCAAAGCGGCGCTGACGTTCGAAAGCAGGCTCATCGGCGGTGTTGTGCATCATGCGGCTCATCCACGCCGAGTAGTTCTGTGCCCGCCACACGCGGTGGGCGGAGCGCTTGCCGTAAGTGTCGAGCAGGGCGTCGTCCTTCGACTTCACCCACTCCTCGAGAATCTCATGGAGGACCACCACGTCGGTGATCGCAAGGTTGAGGCCTTTCGCTCCCGTTGGCGGGACCGTGTGTGCGGCGTCTCCTGCGAGCACCACGCGGCCAAGGCGCATCGGGTCGACCACCGACGAGCGGAAGCGGAGCACCGAGCGCTCTGTGATGGGGCCGGTCTTCAGTTCAAAGCCGTCCGCGCCCTCGACCCGTGCCTGGAGCTCCTCCCAGATCGCCTCGTCGCTCCAGTTGTCGGCGTTTTCATCCGGATCGCACTGGAAGTACATGCGCTGGTGGGTGTCGGTGCGCTGGCTGATGAGCGCAAAGCCGCGTTCAGAAGCCGAGTAGACGAGGAGGTCTGCCGATCGCGGCGCCTCGACGATGATCCCGAACCACGCGTACGGGTACTCGTGAGCCCACACACGGCGCACCTCCTCCGGGAAGGAGTGGCGCACCACGGAACGAGAGCCATCCGCGCCCACCACAAGGTCGCCGCGAATCTCATGCACTGCGCCATCGGGGTCTGTGTAGCGCACGCCTGGACGTGCGGAGTCGCCGTCGAGCACCTCGGTGACAAGGCACTCCCAGCGGATATCAGTGCCTGCCGCGATACGAGCGGCGGCAAGATCCTTGAAGACCTCGGTCTGCGGGTAGAGGTAGACCGCGTCGCCCACGAGCGCATCGAAGTCGATGCGGTGCATCTGCCCGTCGAAGCGAATATCGATGCCTTCGTGGCGGTGTCCTTCGCGGATGACACGGTCAGCGCCCGCCTCCACGAGCACGTCGACACTGCACTGTTCGAGGATGCCGGCGCGCTGGGTCGTGGCGATCTCGTCGTAGCTGCGCGACTCGATCACCACATGATCGATGCCTGAGCCGTCGAGCAACTGCGACAACAGCAGACCCGCGGGCCCACCGCCCACGATGATGATGGACGTGGACTCCACACTCATGATCCTGCTCCGCTTTCCGTGTGGTCGAGCAGGGTCAGCCCCAGGCGATCCTGCAGTTCGTCAAAGGTGATGCCAAAGGTCTCGAGGACGCGCGGTGGCAGGGGGGAGCCAGCGTCGTCCTTCACGCCCACGTCGAAGACGGCGACATCGCTGTAGATGCGTGACACGCAGCCGACGCCGGTGAGAGGAAGGGTGCACGTCTCCACGAGCTTGGGCTCGCCGCTCTTGGTGAAGAGGTTCATCATCACCCATGTGAGGCGAGCGCCCACTGCGAGGTCCATCGCACCGCCAACGGCCGGGATTGCATCGGGTGTGCCAGTCGACCAGTTCGCGAGGTCGCCCTCGACCGAGACTTCGAATGCACCGAGCACGCACACATCAATGTGGCCGCCGCGCATCATCGCGAAGGATTCGGCCTGGTTGAAGTAGGAGGCGCCAGGCATCTCGGTCACGGCGATCTTGCCAGCATTGACAAGGTCCGGGTCGATCTCGTCGCCCACGGCCGCTGGGCCCATGCCAAGCAGGCCGTTCTCGGTGTGAAGAGTGACGCCCGAGTCCGGGTCCAAGTGGTCCGACACGAGCGTCGGCAAGCCGATGCCCAAGTTGACGAACGCACCCGCCGGGATGTCCTGTGCGACACGGGCTGCAAGCTGTTCCTTGTTGAGGGCTGTCATGCGGCCGCTCCCTCGTCGCTCGATCCCGCCAGGGGGTAAGTGACCTGCACCACGGTGTCGACGTAGATGCACGGCGTGACAACGGACTCAGGGTCGATGAGACCCGTGTCGACGATGTCAGTCACCTCGACGACCGTGCGGGTGGCGGCGGTCGCCATGATGGGGCCGAAGTTGCGCGCCGTCTTGCGGTAGGTGAGGTTGCCGACGCCGTCGCTGCGGTGCGCCTTGACGAGCGCGACGTCTGCGCGGATCGGGTACTCGAGAACGTGGCCGAGGCCATCGATCTCGCGGGTCTCCTTGCCCTCCGCGAGCGGCGTGCCGAAGCCCGTGGGCGTGTAGAACGCGCCGATGCCGGCACCAGCGGCGCGGATCCGCTCGGCGAGGTTGCCTTGGGGAACGAGCTCGAGCTCAACACGGCCTGCACGGTAGGCCTCATCGAAGTGCCACGAGTCCGACTGACGGGGGAAGGAGCACACCATACGGCGCACGCGGCCGAGCTGAATAAGCCGAGCGAGGCCCTCATCGCCATTGCCGGCGTTGTTGCTCACAATGGTGAGGTCCGTTGCGCCGTGCTCGATGAGCGCGTCAATGAGTGCGACGGGCTGACCGGCTGAACCGAAACCGGACACCATGACAGTGGCGCCATCGGCGATATCGCCGATGGCCTCGAGGGTGGTGTTGACGAAGGTCGTCACGATACGTTCTCCACGACTACAGCGAGGCCTTGGCCGACGCCGATGCAGATAGCGGCCACGCCCCACCGCTCGCCACTGACGCGCAACCGCTCGGCAACAGTCGCGAGCACTCGCGTACCGGAAGCGCCAAGCGGGTGTCCAATGGCGACCGCGCCGCCCCACGCGTTGACGATTGCGGGATCAACCTTCCAGGCATCGATGCAGGCAAGGGCTTGTGCGGCGAAGGCCTCGTTCAATTCGACAGCGCTGATGTCCTCCCATGTGAGCGAGGAGCGCTCGAGCGCCCTGTTTGCGGCCTCGACGGGTGCGAAGCCGAAGTACTGGGGTTCGTTGGCGATGGCGGCGCGCGCAGCGATGCGTGCGATCGGCGCGCGGCCGGTGAGGTCTGACGCCTTCTCCGAACCGATGAGCATCGCGCTCGCGCCGTCGTTGAGCGGAGACGCGTTTCCTGCGGTGACGGTGCCGTCGGGACGAAAAACTGTGTTGAGCGTCGCGAGCTTGTCGACATTCGTGTCCGGGCGGATCGCCTCGTCGATTGCGAGCTCGGTGCGGGGGACCGGGGTGACGAGGTCTACGTAGTGGCCCGCCTCCCATGCCTGTTGGGCGCGGCGGTGACTGCTTGCGGCGAACTCGTCCTGACGCTCGCGAGAGACCTGATAGCGCTCGGCGAGACGCTCGGTGGCCTCACCCAAGCTCACCGTCCACTCGTCCTTCATACGCGGGTTGACGAGTCGCCAGCCCAGGGTGGTCGAGACAAGCGCGGAGTCCTGTGCAGGGAAAGCGCGCTCCGGCTTGAGCGCCACCCACGGCGCACGGCTCATCGACTCGACGCCGCCGGCAACGATCACGTCCGCGTCGCCGGTCTCGATTGCCCGTGACGCCTGAATCGCGGCATCGAGACTCGATCCGCACAGGCGGTTGATCGTGGTGCCTGGCACCGTGAGCGGCAGGCCCGCCAAGAGAATCGCCATGCGGGCGACGTTGCGGTTGTCCTCACCAGCGCCATTGGCATTGCCGAGGATGACGTCGTCGAGAAGCGAGGGGTCGAGCTCGGGGCTGCGGCGCACCTGCTCGCCGACGACATGCGCGGCAAGGTCGTCAGGGCGAACGCTTGCGAGCGCACCCCCATAGCGCCCGAAGGGCGTGCGGACATAGTCGTAAATGAACGCAGTGTTCATCGCACCACCGTTCCCGCTCGGCGCAGATCCGCTGTGATCTCGTTCGCGGCACGCATGACGGGTGGGAGCAGTTCACGCACGAGTGTGCGGACATCGCCGCGGCGGACGGGAGCCGACACGTTGACCGCGGCAACGACGCGGCCCGTCACATCGCGCACGGGCACGGCAAGTGATCGCAAGCCGTCCTCAAGCTCCTGGTCGACGAGCGCCCAGCCTTCCTTGCGCACATGTTCGAGCGCGGCCCGGAGCCGGCGCGGGTCGGTGATCGTGCGCGGCGTGAACTTCGTCAGCTCCGCCTCGGCGAGGTAACGCTCTTGGCGCTCAACGGAGCCGGCACCAAGGATCGCGCGCCCCATCGAGGTGGCGAAAGCGGGGAAGCGGGTGCCCACCACGATCGCTGCCGACATGATCCGGTATGTCGCGACACGGGCGACGTAGACGATGTCGGTGCCATCGAGCACCGCCACCGACGCTGATTCGCCGACCTCTGTGGCAAGGTTCTTCAGGTGGGGCTGCGCGATCTGCGGCAGTGACAAGCCTGAGAGATATGCGTGTCCGAGTTCGAGCACCTGCGGGCGAAGCGAGAACTCCCGCCCGTCCGACGCGATGTAGCCGAGCTCGACAAGCGTGTGGAGGAAGCGTCGGGCCGATGCGCGCGAGAGCCCCGTCTGCCGAGAGACTTCGCTCAGCGTGAGGGCGGGGCGTTCTGCGCCGAATGCGCGAATGACGGCGAGGCCGCGCTCGAGTGACTGAACGAACTCGCCAGACCTCTCCGAAGCGTCTCGGCGCTCGCGAGCAGCGGCCGCAGGGCTCTCGCCGCTGGGGGTGTCGCCACCGGGGATGGTTCCGGTGCTCGAGGTGCGGTGCTCCACCGTGGATTCCACCTTCCTGGCGGGGCTGACGGACGGACTGAAGACCCCAGGTCATCGTTGACCGCCAGGCGAACAAGCGTTCTACAAGTGAACATACTGCCCGGATTCTGGCCCGTCAACAGCGCCATTCCCGTTCAGATGCGTTCGCTGTGTGAGTTAACAACATTGTGACGGTCGTCAGCAATATCTTGACAATGCCCCTTGCGGTGCTCAACGATGGGGCTGTGTCACCACAACGATGTGAGACATATTCGCTTCGCGGACAGGCAGTCCTCACGGCGACAGTCGACTCGTAGTGGTGAGCACCTATCACCGGGAAAGAGGCTGTTCGATGAAGAGAGTTTCCGCCGCCGTATCCGCGGCCGCTATCGCTTTGGTGGTCAGCGCATGCACCAATTCATCTACTGAGTCGCCCACAACGAGCGCACCTGTAGAACCCACGACCTCCGAAACGCAGGCCACGCAAGAGACGTACGACGTCCGCGTGGCGGCACTGCCCATTGCTGAGACCGGCGCCCTGTGGGCCGCAGTCGAAGAGGGCATCTTCGCCGACCACGGCATCAACATCGAGATTGTTCCCGCCCAGGGTGGCGCACAGGCGATCCCTGCGCTGCTGAGCGAGGACATTGACTTTGCAATCGGTCAGCCGTTCGGTCCGTTCCGTGCTGACCTCCAGGACCTCGGCATCGTCATCATCGGTGACTATGCGGACTCCCAGGCCTCAGGCAAGGACGTCAATGCCGTCGTCGCCCTTGAGTCCTCGGGCATTCAGGGTCCTGCCGACCTCGCTGGCAAGCGCGTGTCCGTCAACTCCCTCGGCGCCGCAGGCGACGTGACGATCATGCAGGCCGTCAAGGACGCCGGTGGCGACCCCTCGACGATCGAGTTTGTCGAGGTCGCGTTCCCCGAGGTTCCCGCTCAGCTCGCTGCCAACACGATTGACGCAGCATGGGCGCCGGACCCGTTCATGTCGATGGTTGCCGGCGACGGCGGCCTCATTGTCATGCACCCCTACCAGGAGACCATTCCGGGGCTCACGGTGCTGACCAACATCACCACTCAGGACAACCTGGACAACAACGCCCAGATGGTGGCGCAGTACTCGGCCGCGATGGAAGAGGCTCTTGAGTGGGCCAATGCCAACGAGGACAAGGTGCGTGCGGCAATCGCCAAGAACCTTGAGATCCCCGATGCTGCGGCGGCAGGCATCACGTTGCCCACGTTCAACTGGGTTATTGACGTGGACCAGCTCGATGCCCTCTCGGGCATGGCCGTCGACTTCGGGGTCCTTCCCTCGAAGCCCGACTTCGGCCGGCTCGTCAAGCAACAGTAGGCGCATGGCGGCGGGGTGCCCGTGGCACCCCGCCGTCGTCGTCTCCGGACTACGATCCCCAGACACGATGGCAATTACTTCTTCTCGCACAGTTCGCAGCCCCCGGCCGTTCATCCTCGGCGCCACCGGAGTTGTGATCTTCCTGCTGATGTGGCAGGCAGCGCCTGCGATCGGCCTTGTCGACGACCGCTATTTCCCCAACGCGACGTCGACTCTCGCTCAGCTTGGCCGCGACATCCTCACGGGCGACTTGTGGGGTGACATCGGCACCACGATGCGCTCATGGGCGATCGGTCTGACCATCGCCACCTTGGCGGCGGTCACCATCGGCACCGTCATCGGTCTCATCCCCATCCTGCGCCGCGCCACGCACACCGTGGTTGAGTTCTTGCGCCCCATCCCGTCGGTGGCGCTGATCCCGCTCGCGATCCTCCTGTATGGGTACCAGATGAAGGCGGCGCTCATCATCATCGTCTACGCAAGCTTCTGGCAGGTGTTCGTCCAGGTGCTCTATGGCGTTGCCGATGTCGACGCCGTGGCGCGTGACACCGCGCGCAGCTTTGGTCTTTCTCGTGCTTCTCGCTTCCGCAGCCTCGTGTTTCCCACCGCACTGCCGTACCTCATGACGGGTATTCGGCTTGCCGCCACCGTCGCGCTGATCCTCGCGATCACCGCGCAGATGTTCATCGGCAACCCGGGAATCGGTCGCAGCATCGTCTTCGCTCAGTCGGGTGCCAAGTACGTCGAGGTCTACGCACTCGTGATCGTCACCGGTCTGCTCGGTCTCTTCGTCAACATGGTGTTCCGCTCCATTGAGAGGTACGTCCTCCGCTGGCACGAGTCGGTCCGGAACGAGGAGGCGTCATGAGCGTGGTCAACACCGTCAAGGTGCCCAAGACTCGTCGGGGCAAGCGCAGCCTCTGGGTGCGGATGGGGGAGAGCACCCTTTACGCCTTTGGCTTGCCGCTCATCTTGATCGGTCTGTGGGCCGTTTGGGCCACGGCGACCTCCCCCAAGTTCTTCCCGACCCCGGCAGAGCTGGCTGAGGCGTTCGTCGACACGTGGGTCGGCAAGTCGTTCTTCGAGGACGTTGTCCCGAGCCTCACCCGCCTCGGCGTCGGCATCATCGCGTCGATCGCCGTCGGCATCGCTGTTGGCACGCTCGTCGGTCTTTCCCGGGTGTTGCGCGAGCTCGTCGAGCCGATCTTCGAGTTCTTCCGCGCGATCCCGCCGCCCGTCATGATCCCGGTCATCACCGTGATCCTCGGTGCGACGGACTCAACCAAGGTGATCATCATCGTGCTCGGCGCAGTCTGGCCGGTGCTGCTCAACACCATTGACGGAGTGCGCGGCACGGACTCGGTGATGAAGGAGACGGCGCGGTCCTTCCGCATCACGCCGATCCAGCGCTTGTGGAGCCTCGTGCTCCCCGCTGCGATGCCGCGCATCATGACGGGCATCCGTCAGGCAATGTCGATTGCGCTCATCCTCATGGTGATCTCGGAGATGTCGAACACCTCGGCGGGGCTTGGCAACCGCATTGTGTACTTCCAGCGCAACTACCTCGTCGCTGAGATGTGGAGCGGTATTGCGCTGCTTGGCCTTGTGGGCGTTCTGCTCGCATTGATCTTTGGCATTGTCGAGCGCCGGATGCTGCGCTGGTACCACGGAGTGAAGGAGACCGAACGTGGCTGAGAACCTGCTCACCGTCACAAATCTCAAGAAGGTGTACGAATCCTCGACCGGTTCGGTGGAGGCAATCGCTGACATCAGCTTTGAGATGAACCGTGGCGAACTCGTCTGCATCGTCGGTCCCTCCGGCTGCGGCAAGACGACGCTCCTCAAGTGCATCGCCGGCCTGCTGAAGCCGACGGCGGGCACAGTCCGCATCGATGGAACCGAGGTCACGGCGCCGCCGCGCAACATGGCCGTCGTGTTCCAGGAGTACGGACGCAGCCTCTACCCCTGGCTCACGGTGCGGGGCAACGTCGAGCTGCCGCTGCGCCACCAGAAACTCCCCAAGGACGAGCGCAACCGCATCATTGAGGATGCTCTCGAGGCGGTGGGTCTGGCCGGCAAACACGACAGCTACCCGTGGCAGCTTTCCGGCGGTATGCAGCAGCGCGTCGCGATTGCTCGTGCGGTCGCGTACCAGCCTGAGGTGCTCGTCATGGATGAGCCGTTTGCGGCCGTCGACGCGCAGACCCGTGCGGACCTCGAAGACCTCGTCCGTGCGCTTCACCGCGACCGTGGCATGTCGATCCTCTTTGTCACGCACGACATCGACGAGTCCGTGTACCTCGGTGAGCGGGTCGTTGTGCTCTCGAGTTCGCCCACCTGGGTGCAAGAAGACATCACTGTTGACCTCGCTCCCGAGCGCGATCAGATCTCGACGCGCGCGTTGCCGCGCTTCACCGAGTTGCGTACGCATGTGTACCAGCAGGTGCAGCGCGCCAAGCGTGGCGAGGCTGTCCGGGCTTCGTAGCAGCCACAGCGGATGCAGCACATGCGCCAACGCAAGCCAGCCCAGCTGCTGCTTGCGTTCTACGGAGACGTGGTGGTCGATCGCATCGACGCGCCTGTGCCTGCCCCGTTGCTGCTCGACGTCTTGAACGGCGTCGGCATCGCTCCCGCAACGACCCGCGCCACGCTCAACCGAATGGCCGATCGCGGCATTCTCACCAGCGTGCGAAAGGGCCGCGGCATCGGCTACGGCTTGTCCCAAGAGGGCATTGACGTGCTCCATGAGGCCGCGGGACGCGTGAACCGTGACAACCCCTTCGTCCCTCAGGGCGACGGGTGGACCCTTGTCACCTTCAGCGTCCCCGAGGGGCAGCGTACGTTGCGCCACCGTCTGCGCGCGACGCTCACGTGGGCGGGTTTCGCGCCGCTGCGCGACGGCCTGTGGCTTGCTCCGGGACTCGTCGACCTCACCGCCGCACTTCACCCCCTGAAGCCCGAGCTGCCCTACGGTGCGCTCACCGCGTTCCATGCGCATGCGATTGACGGCTTTGAGATGGACGCCGGCGTGGGAGCGGCATGGGATCTCGAGGGGATCCGCGCCCACCATGAGGCCTTCGCCGATCAGTGGCGTGAGCCTCCGGAGCCTGTCGGGGCGACGCCTGCGCTCACGTGCCGCACGGCGCTTGTCGCTGACTGGCTCGCACTCTTGCGCGCGGACCCAGGCCTCCCACCGGCCTTCGTCGGACCTGGATGGCCAGCGGATGAGTCGGCCGAGATCTTCCGTACTCGCCGCAACGAGCTCATCCCCGAATCCGAGAATGAGCTCGCGCGGCGCCTGGGCTAGACCCGAGCGCTAGACCTGAGCGTTCTCGAACTGCTCGCGCAGCTCCACCTTGCGCACCTTGCCCAACGCCGTGCGGGGCAGCGCGTCAACAAAGACGACCTTCTTGGGCAGCTTGTAGCGGGCGAGGCGTCCATCGAGGTGGGAGCTCACATCCTCCTCCGTCACAGAGGCACCCTCCGCGAGAGTGATGATCGCCCACGGGACCTCGCCCCACTTGTCGTCCTTGACGCCGATGACGGCTGAGCCGGTGACACCCGGTATCTCGCCGATCACCTCTTCGACCTCGGCGGGGTAGATGTTCTCTCCGCCCGAGATGATCATGTCCTTTGCGCGGCCCGCAATGAACAAGTAGCCGTCCTCGTCGAGGTAGCCAAGGTCGCCAGTGCGGAACCAGCCATCGGCAGTGAAGGCCTGCGCGGTGGCTGCGGGAGCGTCGTGATAGCCCGCGAAGACATTGGGCCCGTGAATCTCGATCTCACCCACCTCGCCCACCTCGGCAGGCCGGCCGTCCTCGGTGGTGACACGCAGGTGCGTGAAGAAGTGGGGGAGGCCGACGCTGCCTTGCTTCTCGCGCGTCATCGCGGCCGAAAGCGCGGTGACGCCAGGGCAGGCTTCCGTCATGCCGTAGCCCTGGGAGAAGCGCAAGTCGCGTGCTTCGTAGGCTTCGATGATGCGCATCGGAGCGGGGGAGCCGCCGCACGTGAGCTTGTTGAGCGATGACAGGTCAGTGGCTGACCAGTTCGGGTGGTCTGCCATGAGCTGGAAGGTCGTCGGCACCCCGCTCAGCATCGTCACCTTGTGGCGCTCGATCTGAGCAAGCGCCCGGCCTGCCTCGAAGCCGCGCTCGACGACGAGCGTGCCGCCGCTGAGCACGATGGGCAGGGCTCCCATGCCAAGCGAAGCGACATGGAAAAGCGGAGAGATCATGAGTGCCACATCGTGAGAGGTGACCCCGTAGTCGATGATGCAGTTGATCGACACTGCCGTGAGGTTTGTGTGCGTGAGCACCGCGCCCTTTGCGCGGCCCGTGGTGCCAGACGTGTAGATGATGGCGGCGGGATCGCTGCCATGAACGCGTGCGTGCTCGGGGGCAGGCCATGCTGACGGGTCAAAGAGGTTGCGGCCCTCGCCGGCAATGTCGATGATCGCCGCCACGTCCACGTGCGAGCGGATCGCGTCAAGGCGCTCCGGAGGGATGCCGTCGTGGATCAGCACGCGCGCTCCGGAGTCGCGGAGCACGTGAGCAATCTCCGGCACAGCAAGCCGAGTGTTGATCGGGACAAAGACCGAGCCCCGAACTGCTGAGCCGAACAGAACGGACAGGAACTCCGGGCTGTTCTCGCCGAAGTAGGCGACGCGGTCGCCGTGCTCGATGCCGTGAGCCGCGAGGCCCGCAGCGACCGCCTCGGCACGCTCCGCGAACTGTTCATAGGTGAGGACAACGTCGTCACAGATGACTGCCGTGTGCGCACGTGAGCGCAGTCGCCTGCGCGCAATCCACGTGCCAATACCCTCGTCGTTCATCATGGCCCTCCATTGCGCCGTGGTCGAACGGTGTATTGCCTGCTATTTACGCATAGAAGCGGTAAAGGCCTCGTGCCGCGACGGCAGGCTTCGAAGAGCCTTCCACTTCGATCGTCTGGTCGACCACCAACTGGTAGCCGCCCTTGACTTCCTCAACCTCCGCGATGACGGCGTTCATCCGCACACGCGAACCGGCGGGAACGGGGGAGATGAAACGGACCTTGTCGAGGCCGTAGTTGACCTTGGTCGTCACGCCCTCCACCTCAAGCAGCTCCGTCCAGAACGGCACCGCGAGGGACAGGGTGAGGAAGCCGTGTGCGATGGGTGCGCCAAAGGGGCCGGTCTTCGCCTTCTCGGGGTCCGTGTGGATCCACTGGTGGTCGTCTGCGGCGTCGGCGAAGGTGTTGATGCGGTCCTGGGTGATCTCGAGCCAGTCGCTCCAGCCCAGGTCAGTGCCAGCGAGGCCCGCGATGTCGGCGTAGGCGATGGTGGTGGTCATGGGGTGGGTCCTCCGTTGATGTCGTGGGGAAAACGGGTGGTCAGGAGCTGAGGCCAAGCAAGCGGACAGCGTTGTCGCGCAAGATGCCGGGCTTCACCTCTTCCTTCAGATCGGTGGTGTCGATGTCGCGCAGCCACCGCTCGGGGGTGAGCAGCGGGAAGTCGGTGCCGAAGAGCACGCGGTCCTTCAGCATCGTGTTGGCGTAACGGACGAGTTCGGCGGGGAAATACTTGGGACTCCACCCGGACAAGTCAATCCAGAAGTTGCTCTTGTGAACGGCGAGCGCGAGCGCCTCGTCCTGCCATGGCACCGAGGGGTGCGCCATGACCACCTGCAGCTGCGGGAAATCTGAGGCGACCGGCTCAAGGAGGACAGGACGGGACAGGCCGATGCGAAGGCCTGAGCCCCCAGGGGTGCCGGCACCGATGCCCGTCTGTCCCGTGTGGAACAGGGCGACGACGCCTGCCGACTGCATCGCGTCGTACAGCGGGTACCAGCGTTCTTCGGACGGGTCGAAGCTCTGGACGGTGGGGTGGAACTTGAAGCCCCGCACGCCATAGTCCTCGATGAGCCGGTTGACGCGGTCAAGCGCATCCTCGCGGTGAGGGTCTACCGAACCGAAAGGGATGAGGACGTCAGCGTGCCGCGCAGCGCCTTCCGCCACCTCGGTGCTCGGGATCGGCTCATGATCGAGGCCATGCCGTGCATCGACGGTGAAGACGACCGCGGCCATGCGCCGTTCGCGGTAGTAGTCAGCGATCGCGTCAACATCGGGACGCGGTCCATCGGCTTTGAAGTACTTCGACGCCGCTTCCGCCAGCGGTCCAGGCAGGGAGGAGCGCCCGTCTGAGCCGATCTCGACGTGGACGTGAATGTCGAGCGCATCAATGGACGCGGGATCGACCTTGCACTCGTACCTCGTGACCGCGGCCATGGTCAGGCCTTGGGCCGCTCGAACTCAGCGGGCAGCGGCGGGAAAGTCTCGCCGACCGACTGCTGGTTCGCCGCCACAACGGACTCGAAGCGCTCGCTCAGCGCGTCGTAGCTCCAGCCGCCGTCCTCGTACTCGGTGACGGCGGGCTCGGGGTGAGTCCACACCTGGAGGCGGTCTCCGCCGACGCCGATGACCTGGCCGGTGACATCGCGAGCGGCGTCGGAGGCGAGGTAGGCGACGATTCCGGCAGCGTCGGCCGTGGTGCCAAAGCCGAGGTCGCGGCGGAAGAAGGCGGGCATCGGCTCGCCTGCAGCGTCGGCCTCAATGGCTGCTGCGAAGTACGGAACTGTTGCCGTCATCTCAGTGGCTGCGACAGGAACGACGGCGTTGGCGGTGATGCCGGCGCGCTTGAGCTCGAGCGCCCACGTGCGCACCATGCCCACGATGCCGGCCTTCGCGGCCGCGTAGTTGGTCTGGCCAAAGGTGCCGCGCTGGCCGGTGGGGGAGCCGATGCAGATGAGGGAGCCGCCCTCGCCCTGTTCGCGCAGGTGATGGACGGCGGCTCGCACGCAGGTGAAGGTGCCGCGCAGGTGAACGTTGATGACCGTGTCGAAGTCGTCGTCCGACATCTTCCACAGCACGGTGTCGCGCAGCACGCCCGCATTGGTGACGAGCGCATCGAGGCGACCGAAGGAGTCAACCGCGGCAGCGACGAGCTGATCGGCTGTCTCGGAGGGCCCAACGGGGGCGACGACGGTGATCGCCTCCGAGCCGGCGGCGCGGGCGGCCTCGGCGGCTGCCTCGGCGGCGTCGCCGCTCACATCGTTGACGACAACCTTCGCGCCACGGGTGGCGAGCTCCTTGACGTAGGCGAGGCCGAGCCCGCGGCCTGCGCCTGTGACAATGGCGACTTTGCCCTCAAGTGACATGGGTGCTCCTTTGCGTTCCCGCCGCCCTCGCGGTGGCCGTTCCTGATTGATTGAGAAAATCAATCATTTATATCTTCGATGATATTGGCTACCATGGCGTCATGACAAGCAATGGCGCGAAGAAGCCTCAGGCTGGCAACGGACGCCGCCTCGAGGGCGCCGCCTTGGTCGAGCACCCGAGCTTTCTCCTTGCCCGCGCCAACGCACGCTCGCTGTCCCTTGGCAACGCCGCGCTTCACCCCCTCGGCCTCAAAG
Organism: uncultured Demequinaceae bacterium; assembly: GCA_964600005.1. Classification (GTDB taxonomy): domain Bacteria; phylum Actinomycetota; class Actinomycetes; order Actinomycetales; family Demequinaceae; genus Demequina. The sequence continues at coordinate 6,740 of CAZRHL010000022.1, read as the reverse complement.
TGCGCTCCTACTCGGTGCTCGCCTTGGCCGCCAGCGACGAGGGCCCGTCACAGCGAGAACTCGCCTCCTTTCTCAGCCTCGACCCGAGCCAAGTGGTCTCGCTTGTCGATGACCTGGAAAGCAAAGGACTCGTCGAGCGCGTGGCGGACCCACGCGACCGGCGCACCAACGTGGTGCGCGCCACGGCTGATGGAAACGAGCTTCTCGCCGTAGCACGACAAGCGCTCGCAGCGGTCGATGACGAGTTCTTTGAAGGCCTCACGGAGCAACAGCGTGCGGCCCTCACCGAAATGTTGGGGTGGATCGCTTTCCGTGACTAGGCACTCCACCCCCGTGACGACCGGCCACCACGGCTGGCGGACGGAGGTGTTCGCAGTGCGGGTCGAAAGCGTCAAAGTGTCCGCGCTCCGGACGCATGCGTGCGCCCTGCGGTCGGTCAATCAACAGTCCCCCAACCCCGATCTATGGTGAAAAACATGCGCATTACTCGCTTTACCAATGGCGGTCAGGCAACCCATGCGCGCGTCGAAGGCGCTCCCGGCGAAGAGGTGCTCGTGGTCCTGTCAGGGGACCCGATGTACGAAACCGCCGAGCCCACCGGCGAGCGAATCCCGCTGGACGATGAGGTCCGGCTGCTTGCACCCGTCATCCCACGGTCCAAGGTGATCTGCATGGGCAAGAACTACGAGTCCCACGCCAAGGAAGTCCCCAGCCGTGGCCCGGACTCAGACGTGCCGATCGTCTTTCTCAAGCCCAACACGGCCGTCATCGGTCCCGACGACCCGATTGTGCTGCCGCCGTATAGCGAGGACGTTCAACTCGAGGCCGAACTCGCCGTCATCATCGGACGCACCGCGAAGGACATCTCTGCCGAAGACGCGCACCATTACATCTACGGCTACACCTGCGCAAACGATGTGACCGCACGGGACCTCCAACACCGTGAGGACCAATGGTTCCGAGCGAAGTCCTTTGACTCGTCGTTGCCGCTCGGTCCGTGGATCGAGACCGAGCTTGATGTGAGCGCCCTTGGGATCGGCTCGCGAATCAACGGCGTGTCAGCTCAGCACGGAAACACCGGCGACATGATCCACGGCGTCGCAGAATCCGTCGCGATGGTGAGCGAGGTCGTCACCCTGCTCCCCGGCGACGTGCTCCTCACCGGCACCCCGTCGGGCGTGCGCCGCCTCGTTCACGGCGACATCGTCGAGATCGAGATCGACGGCATCGGCACGCTCCGCAATCCCGTGATCCAGCGCTGACGTGCGCCGCTAGGCTGGCGCGGTGACAGCGCCGGCGCCCCAGCGTCGGCCGCAAGAAAGCCGCTGGAGGGACCTCACGTGAGTGCGTCGGACATCGCAGGCGTCCTGCTCGATATTGACGACACGCTCGTGGATTCGCGCGGCGCGTTCCGCCACGCGCTCCACGTGGTGGGCGACCTGTACCTCGCCCCAGGCTTCGATGTCGACGACATGACGGCGCACTGGCGGGCCGACGCTGCCGGCTGGTACCGCGCGCACGCTCGAGGGGAGATCACTCACCGGGAACAGCGCATGCGCCGGGCGAACTTATTGCACGAAGCGTATGGCGGACCCGTGCTCGACGAGGCCGCTTACGACGAATGGGACGCCCAGTTCGAAGCGGCCTTCCGTGCTGGTTGGCGCGCTCATGAGGACGCGGCCCCGCTGCTCGATCTGCTCGACGCGGCCGGCATCGCCTACGGCGCCGTGTCGAACGCCGATTCGGCCTACCAGACGATGAAGCTCGCTGCCGTGGGCCTCGATCGCGTGCCGATGCTCGTGGGCGTTGACACGTTCGGAGTGGGCAAGCCGGACCCGCGAGTTTTCGTTGAAGGGGCTCGCCGTCTGGGTGTTGACCCGGCCCGCACCGCCTACGTGGGGGACGAGAAGGACATCGACGCTGGGGCGGCTTTCGCCGCGGGCTTGGCCGTGGGCGTGTGGCTCGACCGGCCTGGCGGTCACCCGCAGCCAGGGGAACTGCCTCCGGGCGCCGTGCGGGTGGAGGGCCTGCTTGAGGTGGCCGCCGTGCTGGGGGTTCCCGAGTTTGGGCTTGGCGTGTCCCTCGGGTAGACTCGCTATCCGGTTCGCGAGAACCATTGGGCTATGGTGTAACTGGCAGCACGACTGATTCTGGTTCAGTTAGTTGAGGTTCGAATCCTTGTAGCCCAGCCAACGACAAGGCCCGCGCAAGCGGGCCTTCGTTGTTTTCCGGCCCCGATGCTACGAACCTCTGACGCCGGTTCCGCACGTTTTGAACCGCTGACGCCGGTTCCGCACGTTTTGAACCGCTGACGCCGGTTCCGCACGTTCTGAACCGCTCACGGCGCGACACGCCGGCCAACCGAGCCTGAGCCCGGCTTCTCGCGGCGTGTCGCGCCGTAGAGCGGTTCGGAGCTTCGGCGGCGGTTCGAAGCTTCGACCGCGGAGTGGGTTGCCGGTGGTTCCTTACGACAACAGCAGCCGCTCGCCATCCCATGCTGCATGCACCTCATCGCCTTCGCCCAGGCGTCCGTCCACGATCTCCTTGGCGAGTTCGTTGAGCAGGCGCGTCTGGATGAGGCGCTTGAGCGGCCGTGCACCGAAGGCAGGGTCGTAGCCGTCTCGAGTGAGCGACTCGCGCAATGAGCTGTCCACGTGCAGCGTGATGTCCTTGTTCTCCTTGAGCCGGGCCGACGCTTTGGCAAGTTCCGCCTCGACAATCCCCACCATCGCGGCAGGGTCGATGCGGTCGAAGACCACCACGTCGTCAAGGCGGTTGAGGAACTCGGGTCGGAAGGACCGCTTGAGGACAGCCATGAGGTCGGCCTCGAGGGCGCTGCGGTCCACCCCATCCCAGGCGAGAACGAGGTCCGAGCCCAAGTTGGACGTGAGCACGATGATCGTGTTGGTGAAGTTGACCGTGCGGCCGCGACCGTCGGTAAGACGGCCATCGTCAAGCACCTGAAGCAGCACGTTCCACACGTCCGGGTGTGCCTTCTCGACCTCGTCGAACAGGACGATCGAGTACGGGCGGCGGCGTACGGCCTCGGTCAACTGTCCGCCTTGGTCGTAGCCGACATAGCCCGGGGGAGAGCCGATGAGGCGGCTGACCGCGTGGCTCTCCATGTACTCGGACATGTCGATGCGAACCATCGCGCGCTCGTCGTCAAAGAGCTGCTCCGCGAGGGCGCGGGCGAGTTCGGTCTTGCCCACCCCTGTGGGACCCAAGAAGAGGAATGAGCCGATGGGGCGGTTCGCGTCGGCAATGCCCGCGCGGGCGCGACGGATGGCGTCGGACACGGCCGTGATGGCGCGATCTTGGCCCACAACCCGCTCATGAAGCCGATCCTCAAGGCGCCCCAACTTCGCCGACTCCTCGGTGAGGAGCTTCTCGACGGGGACGCCGGTCCACTTCGCGACAACGCCCGCGATGTCCTCGCCCGTCACCTCCTCGCGGAGCATGCGCTCGTCCATCGCGTCGAGCTCGGCTCGCGCGGCCGCCATCTGCTTCTCCGCCTCCGGGATCTCGCCGTAGCGGATGCGTCCGGCGCGTTCGAGGTCGCCGTAGCGCTCAGCACGCTCAAGCTCACCGCGCAGCGTTTCAAGTCGCTCGGTGGCGCCGGAGACGCGCGAGATGAGGTCCTTCTCGCGAGCCCAGCGCATGCTGAGCTCTTCGGCTTCCTGCTTGAGCCGAGCGATCTCCTCGTCGATCTCGTCGCGGCGGTCGCGGGCAGCGTCGGACTTGTCCTTTGCCACCTGGGTGCGCTCGATCTCCAGCTGCATGGTGCGTCGGCGGGCGCGGTCGAGCTCGATCGGCATCGAGTCGAGCTGCATCTTCAACGCACTGGTCGCTTCATCGATCAAGTCCACAGCCTTGTCCGGCAGGAAGCGCTCGGTGATGTAGCGGTCCGAGAGCACCGCGGCCTGGACGATCGCCTCGTCGGTGATCTTCACGCCGTGGTGGACCTCGTACTTCTCCTGCAAGCCGCGCAAGATCGCAACGGTGTCCTCGATAGACGGCTCGCCCACGTAGACAGGCTGGAAGCGGCGCTCGAGAGCGGAGTCAGTCTCGACGTGCTCCCGGTATTCGTTGAGGGTCGTCGCGCCGATCATGCGGAGCTTGCCGCGAGCGAGCATGGGCTTGAGGATGTTGCCTGCGTCCACCGAGCCGTCGGCCTTTCCCGCGCCGACGATGGTGTGGAGTTCGTCGACGAAGAGGACGATGCGGCCCTCGGCTTGCTCGACTTCGGCGAGGATCGCCTTGAGGCGCTCCTCGAACTGGCCGCGGTACGACGCGCCTGCGACGATCGAGGACATCGCGATCTCGATGACGCGGCGGTCCTTGAGTGAGGCGGGGACATCGCCGGCGACGATGCGCTGGGCGAGGCCCTCCACGATTGCCGTCTTGCCGACGCCAGGCTCGCCGATGAGCACCGCGTTGTTCTTTGTGCGGCGGGTGAGCACCTGCATGACGCGGCGAATCTCTTCGTCGCGGCCGATGACGGGGTCGAGGGCGCCCTGTTCGGCGAGCGCGGTGAAGTCAATCCCGAACTCCTCAAGGGCTGATTTCTGCTGCTCGCCAGAGGCAGCGTGCGGGGTCGTGGTCATGGTGCGTGCCTCCTGTCACGTAGCCGTGTGACCCGAGTTGAGTCACCTACGCTCAACTTTACATAACGCGGGGCGGTCGAGCAAATGGTAAGGAGTCACAGGGGGAGAGGGACGCGCCTCACAGAAAGGCGCGACGTCGATTTCCCAATCAGGGAGGCCATCCGCTAGTCTTGCGTGGCGCGTTCGGCAGAACGCACCTAGGGCCCCGTCGTCTAGCGGCCTAGGACGCCGCCCTCTCAAGGCGGTAGCGCCGGTTCGAATCCGGTCGGGGCTACGATTCTCGCCCCTGCACTCGCAGGGGCGTTTTTCGTTTCTCAAGGCCTGGCGTCGTCGCCGTGCAAACCCGGCGCCAGCGTCGGCTGTGGCGCATTTGACAAGCCCACGGCCTCATGCGCACCGCCGGGCCGACGATAGGGACCTTGCAAGAGAAAAGGCTCCCTTTTGGTCCTCAAGGATTACTTCGACACCACCCTCGCCGCCGCGCGTGCGGGGGCGGCTTGGGCATGGGAGTCGATCTACCGCGACATGGCCGGCGGCCTCGCGGGGTTCTTCCGTGGTCGAGGAGTGAACGAAGTCGAGGACCTCGTCTCTGAGACGTTCCTGTCCGTTGCCCGCGACATTCACCGCTTCACCGGGTCTGAATCAGATTTCCGCGCCTGGGTCTTCACCATTGCGCATCGGCGCCTTGTCGATGACTGGCGTGCGCGGGGGCGCAGTGTGCCGATCGCGGAATCCGAGTTTGCCGAGACGGAAGCTGAAAGGCGTTGGTTCGGCGACGTGGAGCGTGAGGCGATGACCGCGATGTCGCTCATTGAAGTCAATGCGCTCATCAAACACCTCACCAAGCAGCAGCGTGACGTCGTGTTGCTGCGCGTGGTGGGGGATCTCTCGGTGGCAGAGACGGCAAAGGTGTTGGAGACGTCGGAAGGTGCCGTCCGCGCGCTTCAGAAGAGGGCTTTCTCGGACCTCAGAAGCCTGATTTCTCAGGCCGCGTCACGTTTTCGGGACGAGGAGCGATGACAACGACATGAAGCAGACTCAGGAGTTCTCGGATCGAGACCTTGACGCCCTCTTTGACGGGCGCGAGGTCTCGGACGAGCGTCTGCGAGAGGTTGCATCGGCGTTCACGTCGATGCGATCCGTGCTCGTTGGCACCCTCAGCGACGAGCATGCGGCCCAGATGGGCGCGTGGCTCGCCGCTGCGACCCCGCCCGTCGACGCGGGAGCAGCACCCCCGCGTCGTGCCGCGCGGTGGCGTCGGCGCCTCACGGCGATCGGCGCCACCGCAACCATCGCGGTTGTGGCGGTTGGTGGATCGGCGGCTGCAAATGGGGCAGCGCCGGGTGACGCGCTCTACGGGATTGACCGTGCGCTTGAGCGTGTGGGTCTGCTCGATGGTGGTGTTGGAGAGAGGTTGACTGAGGCCGCACACCTCGCCGCGAAGGGGGAGAACGAGCGTGCACTGGTGCACGCGGCTGAAGCCTATGAGACTGATGCGGAACCCGAACTGGCGTCGGCATTACTCATTGCGGCCGACGCGGTGCGCAAGGGCGACGGTGCGGGCGACGGCAACGAGTCGGTTGCGGACATGCTCGAGTGGATGGCCACCGCTGACCGCGGCGAAGGCTTTGGGCAGCAAGTGAGCGCGTGGGCACGAGGACTCGGCGTTCACCGCGCGGACGATGCCTCGCCAGACGGTTCGCAGACGCAGGTTCCTGCAAAGCGCCCGCCCGGCGTGGAGAACGCGCCCGGTGCCGGCGTAGGCGTGAAGCCTGGAACGGTGGGTCCGCCCGACAATGCAGGGCCGCCCGATCACGCGGGGCAGCCCGGGGGTGTGGGGAAGCCCGATGGTGGCGATAGCGCGGTCGAGACACCAGACGGGTCCACGCCAGGTGATGGTGATCCCGTTGCGCCTGGAGGCAACTCGAACAGCAAGCCTGACCACGCAGGGACGCCGGGCAAGCCTGATCACGCAGGGACGCCGGGCAAGCCTGATCACGCAGGCAAGCCTGGCAAGTCGGGAAACGAGCCGTAGCGCTCGCTTCGCGAAGCCGGTTTTCAACAGATTTTCGGTTCGCCGTGCCCGGTTTGTGGGGTTTCTGTAGGGTCTTGCGCATGGTTCGACTGCTGCGA
>CAZRHL010000021.1:0-20816 GCA_964600005.1 uncultured Demequinaceae bacterium | reverse complement strand
CCGACCACGTTCTGGAAGTCGCGCACCATCATGGGGAACGGGTGCGGGCCCACCACCGAACCGATGCAGTAGATCGAGTTTTCGTAGTCCGCGAGGTACGCCTCAAAGGCCGAGTCCACCGCCTCCTTCAACGTGCGTAGCCCATGCGTCACCGGCACCACCGTCGCACCGAGCAACTGCATGCGGCTCACGTTGGGCGCCTGCTTCTCGATGTCCACCTCACCCATGTGGATCTCGCATTCGAGTCCAAAGTGAGCGGCAGCGGTCGCGAGCGCCACGCCATGCTGGCCGGCGCCAGTCTCCGCGATCAGCTTCTTCTTGCCCATGTACTTGGCAAGCAAACCCTCACCCATGCAGTGGTTGAGCTTGTGCGCACCGGTGTGGTTGAGGTCCTCACGCTTGAGGTAGATCTGCGCCCCACCGTTCTCAAGTGACAGTGTGCGCGCGTGGTACACCGGCGTCGGCCGTCCTTGGAAGTGCGTCCGGATGTAGCGCAACTCGTTGATGAACGCGGCGTCGTTGCGGATCTGGTGATACGCCGTGGTGATCTCCGCGAAAGGGCCCTCCAACTGCGGCGGCAGGAACTGCCCGCCATAGGCACCAAAGAATCCCCGCTCGTCAGGAACGGTGGCTCGTCCGGAGCCCTGGCGCTTGTCGGTTGACTCGCTCATCACACACCTCATCGTGGTTGCTGGTACGGCGCGATGAGCCTATACCCGCCGTGCCCGCTTTAACTGAGGTACTCGCCCCACGCCGGGGCCGGAACACACCTCTAGGAATCGAGCGAGGCGATCAGTTCCTCAACACGGCTCTTGATGTCGTCGCGAATCGGCCGCACGGACTCGATGCCTTGCCCGGCGGGATCGTCAAGCTTCCAATCCTCGTACCGCTTGCCCGGGAAGTACGGGCATGCATCTCCGCAGCCCATCGTGATGATGACGTCGGATTCCTGCACGGCCTCGGTGGCGAGCACTTTGGGTTGTTGGCCCGCAATGTCGATCCCCACCTCACGCATCGCCTCGACGGCAACGGGGTTGATCTGTGCAGCAGGCATTGAGCCCGCGGAGCGGACCTCGATCCGGTCCCCCGCGAGGTGGCGCAAAAACCCAGCCGCCATTTGCGAGCGGCCCGCGTTGTGAACACATACGAAGAGGACAGACGGCTTGGGCTTGGACATGGGGCGTTCTCTCATTCGATTGTTGTCATGCTTGCGAGGAGTGCGTCAACGCGGGCGGCGATGTCATCACGGATGACTTCGACATCCTCGGCCGACGCCAGGGCTGGGTCCGCGACGGCCCAGTCTTCATAGCGAATACCGGGTATGACGGGGCACACGTCGCCGCACCCCATCGTCACCACGACGTCTGCGGCGCGTACTGCGTCATCGGTCAGCGGCTTGGGGAAATATCCGTCGGCATCGTGCGCGCCAGCAATTTGCTCGACGAGGACCTTGACATGGGGGTGCACCTGCGCGGCAGGCGACGATCCCGCCGAGCGGGCAATGACCGCACCCTGGGCACGTTCATTGAGAAGCGCAGCCGCCAACTGCGACCGCCCTGCATTTTGGACACACACGAACAACACCTGCGGCACCCCAGATCCGCGCTCACGAGAAATGTCTGCGAGCCGCTGGCGCGCGAATCGTTCCGTGATCGGGATGATCATCGAGGTGATCGTGGCGGATCGTGACAGACCCGTGTAGGACTCGCGAACGATTGCGGCCACGAGGTCGCCGCTCAGGTGAGGATGCTCGCCCGCGAGTTCCTCGGCCAGCCGGGTGACGCGGCCATCCATGGCGCGAAGCTCGTCGCCGGCAACGGGTTCGCGTACCGGTGCGGCAGCGAGAGTGGCAGGCGCCAAGTTGTCGAGCAACGCGTTGACCGCTCCCGCCCGGGCAGGATCAAGTTGGTACCACACCCACGTACCGCGCCTTTCAGCACGGACCAGCCCGGTCTCCTTGAGGACTCGGAGGTGGTGCGAGACCGTGGGCTGCGACACATCGGACAGCGCCGCAAGGTCACAAACGCACGTCTCGTTTCGCTCATCGGTCGCAATGGCCGAAAGTATCCGCAAGCGCAGTGGGTCGGCGAGTGCCTTCATCACTGCTGCGACCTTGTCGGCAGTACCTTGACTCATGGCACGTGAGGCGCCTGGTTGGCAATCTGACGTCATCGCGAGGTTGACCGTTGTCACTGTGTTCTCGCCTCCCGTTCCATGGGTTCCGATGCGAAGGGATCTGTCCGGAACCACGTGCGAGCAAGCCGAAGAGATACGTAGACAAGCCCCACAAGGACCGGCACCTCAATGAGAGGACCCACCACCCCCGCGAGAGCTTGCCCGGATGTTGCACCAAACGCACCGATGGCAACGGCGATCGCGAGCTCAAAGTTGTTACCCGCCGCGGTGAACGCGATTGTTGTTGAGCGTGCGTAATCAAGGCCGATCGACTTCGCCACCCACAGTCCGGCGAACCACATGAGAGCGAAGTACATAAGGAGGGGAATCGCGATTCGGGCGACATCACCTGGGCGCGACGCGATGGCGTCCCCTTGCAGAGCGAATAGCAGCACGATTGTGAAGAGAAGTCCGTACAGCGCCCACGGACCGACCCGTGGAATGAACGTCGTCTCGTACCAGTCACGGCCCTTGCGTCGTTCGCCAATCCACCGTGAAGCGAAGCCCGCCGCGAGCGGGATTCCAAGGAAGATCACCACGTTGATCGCAATCTGTTGCATCGAGACGTCGAGACCTTGGGTATCGAGATCGAGCAAGCGCGGCAGAACGGTGAGGTAGAACCAGCCAAGGACCGAGAACATCAGCACCTGGAATACCGAATTAATCGCGACGAGCACCGCAGCCGCTTCGCGATCGCCGCAGGCCAGGTCGTTCCAAATCACCACCATCGCGATGCATCGAGCAAGGCCAACAATGATGAGGCCCGTGCGGTACTCCGGCAGGTCAGGCAAGAAAAGCCAAGCGAGCGCGAACATGACGGCTGGGCCCACCAACCAATTGAGAAGCAGCGATGACACGAGCAACTTCTTGTCCCCTGTCACCGCCACGACCTTGTCGTAACGCACCTTCGCGAGCACCGGATACATCATGATGAGGAGCCCCAGCGCAATCGGGACAGAAATCCCCCCGATCTCTAGCGCCGCTAAGAGATCAGCGATGCGTGGAACGAGCCGTCCGAGCAAGAGCCCCGCCGCCATGGCGAGGCCGATCCACAGGGGCAACCATCGGTCGAGTGTCGACATCTGACGCGGGGCCGTGCGGACGGGCGAGGTGGATGCGGTCACGTGGACCTCCTGATCCTTCGCTAGAGCACCGGGCGTACTTCGATCGCTGTCTATATTGACAGACATCAAATCAAGCGGCAAGTGCGGCTACCTCGCACACCCCGCAAACCCCACGTAATGTGGACAAAGTGACCCCTACACGCTCCTCAGCGACAACCGCCGCCACCCCAGACCAAGACGGCCCGCGTGTGTCAGTTCTCGCCCCCTCGCCGCAAGTAGTCGTCGAGATCACCGATGACCCCATCGGCCACGGGACCGAAGCGCATCCCACCATTCACATGCATCCAGGAGGCCAAGGAGCGTGGGTGGCAACGATGGCCGCGGCTCTCGGTGCCCGCGTCTCGTTGTGCGCTCCGCTCGGCGGAGAACTGGGCGAACCTTTGCGGCAGTTGCTCAGTACGGAGGGCATCACCGTGATGGCGGTGGGCATGGGGGCCGGAACAGGCGCCGCCATTGTCGACCTGCGCAACGGAGGCTGGTCCACCGTGGCCGCGATGCACCCACCGCCGTTCGACCGTCACGAACTCGATGACCTTTATGGAATGGCACTCGTCGACGCTCTCGAGTCGAACGCCGCGGTGGTGACCGGCGTCGATCCGCCCTCGCTCGTGCCAGCTGACTTCTTTGGCCGCCTTGTCGCCGACGTTCGTGCCGCGGGGGTGCCCGTGGTCGCCGACCTCTCGGGTGAGGCCGCTCTTGCCGCGATCGCCGAGTCACCCACCGTGCTCAAGATGAGCCACGAGGAGGTGCTTGCGGTAGGCCTCGCGGCAGACGACGAGCTGGGCACGTTGCGTGCCGCCGCCGAGAAGCTCGTGGACGGAGGCATCGACGCCGTCGTGTTCTCACGCGCAGAGAAGCCTGCGTTGCTCGTCACCGCCGAGGGCGCGCGCCTGGTGTCAAGCCCCGCGATCCGACCGGTGGTCCACCGCGGCGCGGGCGATTCGATGACGGCAGGCATTGCTGTGGGACTTGGACGCGGTCTCAGCATTGAGGACGCGATCCGGTTGGGTGCAGCGGCTGGAACCCTCAACGTCGCCCGCCGCGGGCTCGGCTCAGGCAGGCGCGAACAGATCGAACGCTTCGCTGCCCAAATCGACATCGACGAGGCACCTCCCCGCGCCTGACAGGAGCACCCATGCACGCACTCATCACCAATGACGACGGCATCGCCTCCCCCGGCCTCACGGTCCTGGCCGACGCTGCCCTCGCTGCTGGCTACGAGGTCACGGTGGTCGCGCCGCACCACGAGTACTCAGGTTCTTCAGCTGCGCTGATGTCCCATGAGTCTGATGGCCAACTCGTCTTTGTCGACGCTCGCCCGCCCGGTCTCGACCCGAGTGTGCGGGCGTTCGCCGTCAAGGCCGCGCCGGGTCTCATCGGCTTTGTCGCACAGGCGGGAGCATTCGGCGTCACCCCTGACCTTGTGCTCTCTGGCATCAATGTGGGTGCGAACACTGGCCGCGCCGTCCTCCACTCCGGCACGGTGGGGGCGGCCCTGTCGGCGGCCGCCCACGGGGTGCCGGCGATGGCCGTCTCGATCGCGTCTGCCGAGCCGCAGCACTGGAACACCGCGCGCGTCGTCGTCGACCACGCGATCACGTGGCTCACCGCGAATGACATCGGCGACCGCGTGCTCAACGTCAATGTGCCTGATATCTCCCGCGAACGGCTCCGCGGAATCAGGCCCGCGACGCTTGCGAGCTTTGGTGCCGTTCAGGCACGCGTCAAGGAGGAGGGCGTTGGCTTCGTCAACCTCACCTACTCCGCCGTGGTGCCCGGCGAAGAGCCCGACACCGACCACCAGCTGCTCAGCCGCGGGTGGGCCACATGGACCGTGGTGCGCGCGCCCGTCGCGGATCATCGCGGCATCGACCTGCCCCGCGTCGATTGGGTCTTCACGGCCGACGCTGGGATTGACGTCTCTGCCGGCACCGTCATGTCGGCGCAGCAGCGAGACGACTAGCGGCGCCGCAGCGGCGGGCTGCATGTGCCCGCGCCGTCTGCGATTCCGCGCACCACCTCCGCGACGGTCGCGAGAGCCGAGTACTCGGGCCGCCAATCGAGGACCTCGCGGGCGCGCTCGGTGGACATGAGCGGCACATGCGCAGCCATGTCGAGCCAGCCGGGAGACACGGGCACCAAGCGAGCGGTCCACGCGGCCGAGACCGCCGCCCGGGCCGCACTTCGCGGCACCTCGCCCCACCGGCCGCCCGAGAGGATCGAGGCGATCTCTGCTCCCCCGAGCGAATCGTCGGCAGCGATGTTGATCGCCCCGCCGGGGCGCATGCGCACGGCAGCGAGGTAAGCCCGTGCGACGTCGTCCGCATGAACGGCCTGGACGCGCGTATCGCGAGGCCACGGCAAGAACGGCAAGCGGCCGTCGAGAAGCTTGGGCGGCACGAGGGAGCCGAAGAAGTAGCGCTGAATTTCGGAGCCGATATCGCGCTGGAAGATGAGTGCAGGGCGAAGCCGAGTGATGAGCATCTCGGGGTGCTCGCGCTCATGGGCGTCAAGGATTCGCTCAACGGCAGCCTTGTCGACGCTGTAGGCGCTCGCCTCGATGCCGCCAGTCGGCCACGTCTCATCGTGGAGTCCGTCATCGATTGCGGGCGAATACGCGCCCACGGAAGATGCGACCACCATGTGCGGCACCTGCGCATCCCGCGCCGCCGCCAGCACCCGCTTCATGCCTGTGACATTTGTGCGGCGCAAGCGGTCGCGATCGTGGTTCGGCTGGACGGCCCACGACAAGTGAATGACAGCGTCGGCACCTTCCATCGCCGCCGCAAGCACGGTGACGACGTTGGCCGCGCTCGGACCGCCCACGTCAAGTGAGAGCCATGTCGCCGCGTTGTACGGCGGGGGTGGCGTGCGGTGCGGCGCTCGGCGAGCGACGCCCACCACGTGGTCGATGTCGTCAGCGTGAGAGATCTGCCGCAGAAGGGCGGTGCCCACATTGCCACTCGCTCCGGTGACCACGATCTTCACGCCGACAACCTCCTCGTTTGGCGGGCACTGCTCGCGGGCGCGGCCGACACACGTGGTCGGTGCAACACCCGAGCAGCGGCCCCTACTGAGCGCCTACGTGGAGAGATCGGCCAAGAAGTTCCCGCGCCTTCGCTGGCTCGACGGCGGGCATGAAGAGGAAGCCCTGACCGGTCGCGCAGCCGAGTTCGCGGAGGAAATCGAGCTGATCCGATGTCTCCACTCCCTCAGCAACCACGGACAAGCCCAACGCCTTCCCAAGTTTCACCAAAGACTCGATGAGTTCAGCGCTGTTGTCCGCGGAGGCAATGGTCTGGATGAAGCTGCGATCGATCTTGAACGCATCGACCGGGAATCGGTGGAGAGTGTCGAGCGAGGAGAAGCCGGTGCCAAAGTCATCGATGTGAAGACGCAAGCCCGCCTCATGCATCTTCTGCATGATGCGCAGCGCCATCTCGGGCCGCCGCATCAGCACCGACTCCGTGATCTCAAGGGTGAGACGGTCCGGCTCAAGGCCATGACGCTCAAGGGTGGCAAGCACGGAGCGCAGGAGGTCCTGGCTCCAGAACTCCTTGTCCGAGATGTTGACACTGACGTTGACCACCTCAGGTCCCCATTCGGCGATCTGGCGACACACTTCGTCGAACACCCAGTGGCCCAGCTGAACAATGAAGGCCGTGTCCTCGATCGCCGGCAAGAAGTCCTCCGGGGCGAGGAGCCCGCGTTCGGGGTGACGCCATCGCAACAGCGCCTCAAAGCGGTCGGTCCGCCCGGTCACGAGGTTGACGATCGGCTGATAGTGCACCTCGAACTGGTCGCGGTGAAGACCGGTGACGACGTCATGGGCGAGGGCCGCGCGCTCCTTCGCATTGATGTGCATCGGCTCGTCAAAGAAGGCGATCGAGCCCGGCTCTGATCCCTTCGCCCGGTACATCGCGGCGTCGGCGTCTCTCAGCACCTCTTCGGCGGCAAAGTACGCGACCTCGCTCGACGCGATGCCGATGCTCGCGCGGGTGACGACCTCGTGCCCATCAAACGTGTTGACCTGCGACAGCGCATCCTGGATGCGGAGTGCGGCAAGCAGAGCGTCGTCCGCCGTTGTGTCGGACAGCAGGACGACAAACTCGTCACCGCCAAAGCGCGATGCCGTGTCCTCGGCACGCAGTTGCGACGCGATCGCCTTGCCCACCCACTGGAGGACGAGGTCTCCCACGTGGTGCCCGAGCGAGTCGTTGATGAGCTTGAAACCGTCGAGGTCCATGAAGAGCACCGCGTACGGCGCGCGCGAGCGTTGCCAGCGCGCCATCGCCTGGTCGAGTTCACGGACAAAGAGCTGCCGGTTGGGCAGCCCGGTGAGACCGTCGTACAGGGCGCTGCGGCGCACTTCTTCTTGCCGACGCTGGGATTCCAGAGCGGCCGAAAGCAGCGCGGCCCAGTGCTGGTACGTCTCGCGCGCGGTGACGGAATCGATCTTCGCGACCACGGCGAGCAGGCCCCAGTTCTTGTCACGGGCACTCACCGGCACAATGACCGTCACCTCGCGGTTGCCCGGATCGGCCGCCTCGATGAGCCTGCGCGGCGGGAAGTCCTCGGTGCGGACTGTCGAGCCCACGAGCCCGAGCGACTGTCCCCGCGAGAAGTCGCCCACGACCGTCAGCTGGTTGTGCTCGGGCTCTCCTTCCCACAAGGCGAGCGCCGCCGCCTTGACGTGGGTGGTGGCAAGCCAGTGGAGATCGCGAGGGTCACGCCCGCTCGTGTCGAGCAGCCCGGCGTCGACCACGTACTGTTCGGCGATCGCGGCCGCCGACCTTTCAGCCTGGAACAGCGCAGCACCGGCTTGCGCCTTCCATACGGCAGCAGCCAATCGGCCCGACGCTGTGGAGGCCATCGAGTTAGCGACGTCCTCCCCCTCGGCTCGGCGATTGACGCCGATCGTCAGTGCGTCGGCAAAACGGCGCAACGCACCGGGGCCAAGATCGAGGTTCTGCAAGCGCACGGTGAGCGCCTCGATCCGCTCGGCAGGAGCGCTGTTGCCAAGGATGAGGAGCTGCGCCGATTCACGCACCACGTCTTCGACCGCCGCAAGACGGCTCCCCGACCCTCCCGCACCCATGCGCATGTCACGGAGCAGTGCCCCGCGGAGGCGGTCGGCTACGCCGTCCTCATCGGAGGGCGTGAGGCCGTCCTGTTGAAGCGCCTTGATGCTGCATCCGCACGAGCCGCGGGTGACGAACATGACAGAGCTTGGGTACACGGTCCCGTGGGGCACATCCTCACCGCGGATCTGTTGCAGAGCGATCCGGCCCGCGATTGCGCCCACCTCGTCGAAGCGAGCCTCAACCGTGGTGAGCGGCGGCGTGCTGAAGGTGCCGCCCGCGACGTTGTCGAAGGCCGCAATCGCGATGTCGTTCGGGATGTTGAGTCCCGCCGACTGCAAGGCCCGCATCACTCCCACGGCATTGCGGTCGGTCGCGATCGCGAGCGCCGTGGGTCGCGGGGAGGACCTCAACACGGACACGGCAGCCCAACGGCCACCTGACTCGGCATTCTCTGGGGTTTCGAACTTGAGCCCCAAGTCCACCTCGAGGCCGTGCCTGCGCAGCACATCACAGTACGCCTCGTAGCGCTCTGCGATGTCGCGTTGCGCCATGTTGCCCACAAAGCCGATCCGGGTGTGCCCGTGAGCCACCAAGTGCTCGACCACGGCTTCCATGCCCGCATGGTTGTCGGGACGGACCTCGGGTGCCGCGAAGCCTTCCACCTGCGTGCTCGACAGCAGCACGACTGGTTTGCCTGCCTCCCGCAGCCGGTTGAGGTAGGTGCCATCGACTGCGGTGGTCACGGAGATGACAGAGTCAGCCGCCGTCCACGCGATCGGCATGGCAAAGTCGCCCTGAGCGCCTGCTTCGTCTCGCGTGGAATGCTCCTTGAGCGTCTCCACGACTGCCACGCGCCCATTCGCCCCCACAACTTCGCGTGTGACACCAGCGAGTACGTCGCCAAAGAAGTCTCCACTGAGAGTTGGCGTCAGTACCAGGGTGATGGGGGCATTGGGCATCCTTGTCCAATCTCGAGCGGCTGAATAGTCCCTCTGGATTTCCCATCGGCAGGTAAAGGCTCTGTGCAAGGGAAGCGGTCACGCCATCAGCACAAATGAGAACGGCTGCGCGGCTTACGCTTGTCGTGTCTCAATCCCCAACTCGAGGACGCCCGTGACCCCCATGTCCCGCCCTGCGGTCAGTCGTGGAGCGTGGTTCATCTTCGGGGTGTGCGCTGCGGCCTATCTGGTTGCCGTGCTTCACCGCACCGCGCTGGGCGTCGCGAGCGTGGACGCAGCCGCACGGTTCTCCATCGAAGCGACCGCGCTCGCAATGCTCGCTGTCCTTCAGATCGCCGTCTACGCGCTCATGCAGGTGCCCGCTGGCATTCTTCTCGACCGTTGGGGACCTGCCCGCGTGATCGTTGCCGGATCGGTGGTGCTCGCGGTCGGTCAGGCCGTCATGGCTTTCGCCCCGGGCTTCTGGTGGGCGCTCGCAGCGCGCGTTCTCATCGGCGCTGGCGACGCTCCGATCTTCATCGCCGTCACGCGGCTCATCTCGATGTCCTTCCCACCTCGCCGCGTCCCTGTCATGGTCCAGGTCGCCGGCCTCATCGGGATGTCGGGTCAGCTCGCCACCACGATCCCCTTTGCGTGGGCGCTTCGCGAAGTCGGGTGGGAACGCTCCTTTGGCGGTCTTGCCGCGGCGGGCTTGATCGTCGCCGCCGTCGTGTTCGTCATCCTCGTCCGGCCGACGCTGGGTGAGCCGCGCGAGAAAGGCGCCGCCGTCTCATTGGCAGAGACGATGCGGACGCATTGGAGCACGCCGGGTGTGCGGCTCGGCTTCTGGTCGCATTTTCTGGGCCCGTTCTCCTCCAACGTCATCACGCTCTTGTGGGGTGTGCCGTTCTTCACGATGGGCCATGGCACGTCAAAGGCGGAGGCGAGCGCCCTGCTCAGCGTGCTCGTTGTCGCGAACATTGTCGCGGGGCCCGTGATCGGCGTCCTCACGTCTCGCCACCCGCTGAGGAGATCGTGGCTCGTGCTCGGAGGCGCGGTGATGACTGCCATTGGCTGGGTATGCGTCCTTGTGCCGAGCGAGCCTCTCGCGATGTGGCAGCTCATGATCTTTGTTGTCGTCATCGGCGCCGGTGGCCCCGCCGCGCTCATCGGCATGGACTTCGCGCGGTCCTTCGCCGTTCAGCATCGGGCAGGATCGGCGACCGGCTTCGTCAACATGGGCGGCTTTGGTGCGACAGTCCTCGCGGTGTTGCTCGTGGGAGTCGTCCTGCAGCTCAGTTCGCCGCCAGGCGCCACTGACTACACGCTCCACGAGTTCCGTCTCGCTTTCGCCTCGCTCGCGTTGCCGTGGCTGATGGGTGTGCTCGGCGTCATTCGCAGCCGGCGCGGCACCCGTGCGGTGATGAAGGCCGACGGCGTGGTGGTGCCCACCATCCGCGAGGTGTGGCAGCGCTACCGCGCGCGCTAGCGCTAGCGCGCGTTGCGGCATTCCCCGTCAGCTGACGACGGAGACATGCTCGCGGCGGTGCGTGCCGGACTCGACGATGTCGAGAACGGCCTTTGCGAGATCCCCAGCCGAAATATAACTAGTTCCCTCGCTATCAAACATCGCCACCTCACCGCCGAGCCGGTAGGAGCCGGTCGTCTCGCCGGGAGCAAAGGCACCGAAGGTGGCGGCTGGGCTCACAAAGGTCCACTGAACCTCCTCCGGCGTGGTCTTCAGCATCTCGAGGATCGAGTGGCCGGCAAGCGCCTCTTCGCGGTACTCGGCGGGCACGTCACCCTCGATGAATCGTGGAGCATCCGGAGCGGGTCGGAGGGAGGAGAAGCCCCCGATGACAACGAGCGGAACGCCGGTGCTGCCGGCCGTCGACGCCAGCTGCCCGGCAAGCGGCACCTGCTGCAGCGCCATGTCCCCGCGCGGCGATGTGGCGGTGACCACGGCGTCGGCGTCATCGAAGGCGCGCGTACGGACCTGATCGTCGAGCGCCGAACCGCGCACGTAGGCGACGCCCGCGACGGGAGCCGCGGGCTCATTGCGCGAGACGGATGTCACCTCATGACCTCGCGCAGCGGCTTCAGCAACGATTGCCGCGCCTGCGTAACCAGTGCCGCCGATGACGGTGATGCGAGCCATGTGGACCTCCAAGACGAGTGTTGACCTATCGGGGCAAACGCGGTGTCCCGCGCTGCCATTCCGCTATTCCACCAGAAAGGTGAAGCGTCAACAGACTGGTCGCGCCACGCGTCGGCGCACGCCGCGACCCGGCCAGATCCGTCGTAGGCTCAGCGTATGACCGCACCTCTCATCGACCTGAATGACGGGACCACGCTTCCCGCTATCGGCTTTGGCACGTACCCACTCATCGGCAACGAGGGCTACCGCGCCGTGCGCTCCGCTCTTGACGCCGGATACCGCCTCATCGACTCGGCGGTGAACTATGAGAACGAAGGCACCGTGGGCAAGGCGATCCGCGACTTCCTCAAGGAGTCCGGCACGGACCGCTCGGAGATCACGGTTCAGACCAAGCTCGCGGGCCGGCACCACGACACCGCCCGCGCGGTGCTGTCCGGCCAAGAGTCCGCGGCGCGTTTTGGCCTCGACCAGATCGACGTCATGCTCATCCACTGGCCCAACCCGATCACGAACAAGTACCGTGACGCATGGCGCGGGCTCATCGAGCTTCGCGAGCAAGGCGTGGTCCGCTCGATTGGTGTCTCGAACTTCACCGAGCAGCACCTCGCGGACATCATCTCGGACTCAGGCGTCACGCCCGTGCTCAACCAGGTGGAACTGCACCCCTACTTTGCTCAAGAGGCGCTGCGCGCAGAGCACGGCCGTCTTGGCGTCGTCACCCAGTCGTGGAGCCCGCTCGGCAAGGGCAAGCCTGCCTACGAAGAGCCCGCCGTGGCCGACGCTGCCGCCGCTCACGGTGTCACCCCGGCCCAGGTGATTCTGCGCTGGCACATCCAGTTGGGCTCCGTGCCGGTGCCGAAGTCCGCGACTCCGTCTCGCCAGGCAGAGAACCTTGACGTCTTTGGCTTCGAGCTGACGCAGGGCGAGGTGAACGCGATCACTGCGCTGACTCGCGAAGGTGGCCGCCTGTTTGGCGGCGATCCGAACAAGCACGAGGAGATGTAGGCGGCTCCCCACTCCGCACTCCGGCCTCCGGCCTCCGGCCAAAGGTCCACGGTCCGCGCGAAAAGCGCGGCCTACCCTTGGGCCGTGATCACCACCCCATCGCGGCGCGCGTGGTTGGTGTTCGCGGCAGCGGCTGCCGCCTACCTCGTGGCCGTCGCTCACCGCACCGCTCTCGGTGTGGCGGGGGTAGAGGCGCTTGATCGCTTCGGCACGGGGGCATCAGGCCTTGCCCTGCTGTCGATCGCCCAGCTCACGGTCTACGCCGCTCTTCAGGTACCCGCCGGGCGCTTGCTCGATCGCTTCGGACCGCGCCATGTGATGATCGCGGGCTCGCTCCTCATGGCCCTCGGTCAAGCGCTGATGGCGATGTGCCATGAGTACTGGCCCGCCGTGATCGCCCGCATCCTCATCGGCGCGGGCGACGCCCCGATCTTCATCACGGCGTCGCGACTTGTCGCGCACTGGTTCCCGCCACGGCGAGCGCCGCTGATGATTCAGGCGGTGGCGCAACTGGGTCAGCTCGGTCAGCTCGCGGCGGCGATCCCCGTCGCATGGCTGTTGCATGCGCAGGGCTGGAACACCACGTTCTTCGTGTTGGCCGGCGTCGGCGTCCTCGCTGCCCTCGCGGCAACGACCGTCCGCGTCCCACGCGAGCACGACATCGACACGAGCGACGCGAGCCGCGCCCACCCGGCCGTCACGATCTCCCGGTCGGGAGTATGGCTCGGCTTCTGGACGCACTTCACCGCGCTCTTCTCCGCCAACACCATTGCGCTCTTGTGGGGAGTGCCGTTCTTCATCACAGCCCAGGGCCGGTCCGCGGCGGAGGCGAGTGCGCTCCTCACCGTGCTCACTCTCGCAAAGCTGGCAGGCGGACCGCTCGTCGGCACGGCAACCGCTCGTCACCCAATTCGGCGTTCCTGGCTCGTGCTTGGCTTCGCTGGCGTGACGGCTCTTGCATGGGCAGCCGTGCTGCTGCCCTCAACGCCACGCCCCATGTGGCAGCTCGTCGCATTCGCCGCGATCATCGGCGTCGGCGGCCCCGTCTCTTTGGTGGGCCTCGACTACGCACGCACCTTTGCCGACCACCGGCGCCTCGGCACCGCAAACGGGATCGTCAACACCGGCGGCTTTGCGGCAACGATTCTGTCGATCGGCCTCGTGGGTCTCGTCCTCGAGATCGCGGCACCCGGTGGGAGCTACGACCTTGATGCCTATCGCCTCGCCTTTGCGGCGCTCGTTGTGCCGTGGACGGTTGGCATCATCGGCATCCTGCGCACACGTCGCGGCGCGCGGCGGGACTGGGCAAGCGACGGCGTTGTGGTGCGGCCGGTTCGCGATGTGATCGCGGAGCGCAGGCGCAGCCGTTCGTCGTGACAGCGGGCGCGTTACTCGGGATCGTCCGCACCGTCGAGCACGGCAAGCACAAAGCCGACAACCCGTTCGACATCGTGAGAGTCGATGTCGATGCAATCGGGGTAGACCACGTGCCAGTTGGTGATCGCCTCGTATCCCGCACCCACAGCCGCAATGGCGCGGATCATCTTGGCCTGCGGCACCTTGTGCGGGTGATCGACTCCAGCGACCCCCATCGCCAGGCGCAGGGCCAGTTGGTTGACGGCGCCGCTTTCGACCATCGTCTGCCCCACCATCTGAGCGACGGTCGGGTCCTTGAGAACCATGACGACGTCCGGGTCATGCGAGGTGGTCGCAACAACGACATCCCTGATGAACTGCTTGCGCTGCTCACGATCGGTGAGATCGCGCTCCGCCTCCATGACGGCGCGCATCGCGGTGAGCGGCTCAGTGACAAGCTCAGCGAGGATGTCCTCCTTCGACGTGAAGTGGTAGTACAACGCCGCCTTGGTGAGGCCGAGCTCATCGCTGATATCGCGGATCGAGGTGCCCGCGAAGCCTCGCTGGGCGAACAGCGCTGAGGCCGTCTTGAGGATGCGCCGGCGCGTGTCGGCACCTGACGTGCGCCGCTCGTCCTCGATGGTCATGGCCTCATCTTCTCATCCTTGCTCGTCACAGCCCACCGCCTTTCGACACGTCTCGCTTTCAACTTGACGACCGTTTAGTCAGCGTGCCAATATCGCCACGTTAGTCCCTTACCAACCGTTCAGTCACCTCGAAAGGCCGGCATGAAGTCGCTCGCTCGCATGACAACCTCTCGACCGCTGCTCGTGCTGTTGGCCTGGATCGCGGCGGCGCTCGGCCTCACCGTTGCCTCCCAAGCGGCCGGCCCCGACTTCCGCGACGTGTTCTCGATGCCGGGCGCGGATTCCTCCGAGGCGTACGACCTCCTCGACGAGCGCTTCCCCCAGACCGCGGGCGACACCGACACGATCGTCGTGCGGGCTGATGAAGGTTCTCTCGCCGCCTTCCGTGAGCACCTCGCCGCAGCAGGTGAGAGCCTCGCCAGCATCGGCTCGGTGACCACCGTGGTGGGACCGCTCGAGGCTGCGGGCGCGCAGCAGCTGAGCGCGGACGCCCGAGTGGGCTACATCGCCGTCACGTATGACGCCGATGCGTACAACCTCCCGATGGCGGACATCGAAGCGGTGTCCGACGTCGCTCATGACCTCGATGAGGTCGAGGGTCTCACCGTGGGCCACGGCGGCTACCCCGCATCGCGCCTCAGCAACCCAGAGGTGGGCCCCGGCGAACTCATCGGCTTGGCCGTCGCGGCGATCATCCTTGTTGTCGCTTTCGGTTCCGGCCGCGCCGCGACCGTGCCGCTGATCTCCGCCGTCATCGCCGTCACCACGGCGGTCGCCGCGCTCGGGCTGCTCACCGCCTACCGCCCCATCACGTCAAGCGGTCCCACGCTCGCGGTGCTGCTCGGGCTCGGCATCGGCATCGACTACGCGCTCTTCATCGTCAACCGCCACCGCCTCGGTCTCAAGGCACACCGGCCCGTGCGGGACAGCATCATCGGTGCGATGGGCACGTCAGGCCGCGCCGTCGTCTTCGCCGGCATCACCGTGGCGATCGCACTGCTCGGCATGCTGGTGCCGCGCCTCAACTTCCTCACGGGCCTGGGCGTGACAGCAGCGGTCACCGTCGTGTTCTCCGTCGCCGCCTCGATCACGCTCGTGCCCGCACTGCTCCAGCTCTACGGTCTGCGCGTGCTGAACCGCCGCGAGCGTGCGGCGCTCGACGGTGAGGCCGTCACCGTCGCCGAGCACACGCCCAGTCGCTTCGCGCAACTGGTCGAGCGTCGACCGCTCATTACCTCCTTCGCGGCGATCGCCGTCATGGTGACGCTCGCGATCCCCGGCTTCTCGATGCGTCTCGGCTCCGCCGACCAGGGCAACGACCCGGGCGGCACTCCTACCCGCATCGCTTTCGATCTCATGAGCGAAGGCTTTGGTGACGGCGTCAACGGACCACTTGTCGTTGTCGCCGATCTCGGCGCACCAGGCACCATTGCGGCCGACGCTGAGACCGGGGCGCTGTCCATCCCCCCGGCGCTCGCTTCACTCGCCGCGGCGCTCTCGGCCGACGCTGACGTCGCCTCCGTCGTCGGACCCATCCCCAACGCGACGGGTGACGCGGTCATGTTCCAGGTGGTGCCGAACGACCGCCCGCAAGCGGAGCAGACGGATGCCTTGGTCGAACGGATCCGCAGCGACTACGCTCCCGCGGCCAAGGCCGATGGCTACGAGGTGCATGTGGGCGGCGCGACCGCGACCGGAATCGACTTCACTGATCGCATCGCGGCGTCGATTCCGCTCTTCTTCGCGCTCGTCGTCGGCTTGTCGATGCTCGTCCTGCTCGTCGCCTTCCGATCCGTGGTCCTGCCGATCGCAGGCGCCGCGATGAACCTGCTGAGCGCCGCCGCATCCTTCGGCGTGGTGACGGCCGTCTTCCAATGGGGCTGGGGACATTCGCTCATCGGGGTCGGCCCCGGCGGCCCGACCGAGCCGTTCGTGCCCCTCATTCTGTTCGCGCTGCTCTTTGGGCTCTCGATGGACTACCAGGTGTTCCTCGTGAGCCGCGTGGCCGAGCTATGGCATGGCACTCGCGACAACGCCTACGCCGTGCGCCGCGGCCTCACCGATGTGTCCCGCGTCATCGTCGCCGCCGCATCGATCATGGTGGTCGTCTTCGGCTCCTTCGTCACCTCGGATGCCCGGGTGATGAAACTGCTCGGCCTTGGCCTCGCCGTGGCTGTGGCACTCGATGCTTTCGTCATTCGCGTGGTGCTGATGCCCGCGCTCATGCGGCTCCTGGGCCGCGCGAACTGGTGGATGCCGCTGTGGCTCGACAGGCTGGTGCCCCACCTCGACATCGACGGCACCGACTCCATCACTCCTGCAGAGCAGGAGAAGGAGTTGGAGCCCACCGCGGCCTAGACGCGACGAACCCTCGCGACTGCGCGCTACGCAGCGCGGGGGTGGCCGAAGCGTTCACCCTCAGCCCATGCGTCGGACGAGTTACCGCCTGCCGGGAACCCTCCGCCGTCCTTGAGCCACCGCGCTGTGTGCATGAGATTCCACGACATGAATGTGGTGAGCTTCTGCGTGAAGTCACTCTCGGGACCGCCGCTGCCCTCATCCAGATAGGAAGGTCCGGGACCCGCGGGCCCCACCCAACCAGTGTCTGCCTGCGGCGGGACGGTGTAGCCGATGTGCTGCAACGCGTAGAGGACTTCGCGGCCCACGTGCTTGTAGCCGTCCTCATTGCCGGTCACCACCACGCCACCGGCGCGGCCGTAGAACTGGTATTGGCCGCGATCGTTCGTCTCGCCGCTGATTGCGTAGAGCCTCTCGATCACCCGGCGGGCCACCGAGGTCTCGGCTCCGAGCCAGATCGGTGACGCGATGACGAGGATGTCGGCCGCGAGCACGCGCTCGGCGAGCTGCGGCCACTCATCCCGGGGCTGCCCACCGCCCTCGACGTCGGCCGTCATGTCGCCCGACATGCCGGGCGCGATGTCGAAGTCAGCCGCCCTCACTGTGTCGACGCTCACTCCTTGAGATCGCATGATTGCGACGGCGTCGTCGATGAGGCCCTGCGTGTGACTTTGGGCGGGGGACGGCTTCAGCGTGCAGTTGATGAAGAGTGCGCTGAGATCTGAGAAGTCGTGCTGTGCCATGGTGACCTCCACGGGGTTGGGTTCCTGGCGTGGAGCGCCACGGCGAGCCCACAGCGCTCCTCGGGTGAACCCCTCCGCCGCGGTGGTCTATTCCATATGGCGTCAGATGTCGATGGCAGACGCGTTGCGCCCCGCGTGCCAACGTGCCTTCTCCCGGTTCGCGAGGAGCATCATCACGCCCCAGACGCCAAGGTCATCGATGTAGCCGACAACGGGCAGGAAGAGCTCGGGGATCACATCGATCGGCGACAGCACGTAGATGATGGTGCCAATCGCGCCAAGCCATGAGAGCGGTGAGATCTTCCAGCGGCGCGACAACACCGCTCGGACAAACCGCCCCCAGTCGCGCATTGCGCCTCCTGTCACAGCGTCGGCTAGAAGACCTCGCGCATGAGGCCGGTGGACACATCGAAGACAAAGCCGCGCACCTGCGTCGAATCGATGAGGAACGGGCAGCGGCGCAAGCGCTCCATTGACTGGCGCAGGTCGGCGTCGAGATCTTTGAAGGACTCAGGGCTCCACGACGGCTTGATGCCGGTGTCTTCGAGAAGCTCATTGCGGAGCTCATCGTCGGTGAAGGTGAGCGCACCGCAGTCAGTGTGGTGGACGAGGATGATCTCTCGGGTGCCCAGCTTGCGCTGCGAGATGGTGAGTGAACGGATCACATCGTCCGTCACCACCCCGCCGGCATTACGCAGAATGTGCGCGTCACCGATATCGAGCCCGAGCATCGCGAACGTGTCGAGGCGGGAGTCCATGCACGCGACCACGGCGAGCTCACGCTTGGGAAACAGCGGGCGGTCAGGCGTGTATTCGGAGGCGTACGCCTTGTTGTTCTCAAGCAGTTCTTCGGTGATTCCCATGTCCCCAACGGTAAACCCCATGTGACCTGCCTCACGTCACACCCCCCTCCCCCCACCCCCCAAAGTGGTAGACCACCTCTTCGGTTGGACTCATCATGTGATCCCAGTGGTAGGCCACCTCTTCGGTTGGACTCATCATGTGATCCCAGTGGTAGGCCACCTCTTGCGCGCGTCGCAGCAAAACGACACGCCATTCAGGGACTGGAGGCCTGGTTCTACCGGGACCTTTAGCCCTACAGTGCTTCCCAGCCGGGCCCGCACGTCCGGCCAAGGAGAGAACAAGGCAAAGGAGCCACCACCTATGTCCATGCTCGCGAAGCTCAAGAGCTTCTTCACGTGGGAGGTGCACGGCGATGGCAAGCACGTGGCACCCTCCCGGGCCGTCGCCCCGGACGAGAGACTGACCTACCCACGCACCATCGGCATCGGCGCCCAACACGTGCTCGCCATGATGGGTTCCACCCTCTTGGTGCCCGCACTGACAGGCATGCCCGCCACCACCACGCTTTTCTTCAGCGCCGTCGGTACCGCGCTGTTCCTCATGATCACGGGCAACCGCGTGCCGTCCTACCTCGGCTCGAGCTTCGCGTTCATCGCGCCGCTCGCAGCTGCGGGCGTGACGTCGGCCAACGGTCCGCTTGACGGCGCCACGATCGGCAAGGGTCTGGCCGGCATCCTCGTTGCCGGTCTGCTGCTGTCAGCTGTGGGTGCGATCTCGCACTATGCGGGCGTCACGTGGATCCAGAAGTCGATGCCGCCGGCCGTCACCGGCACGATCGTCGCCCTCATCGGTCTGAACCTTGCTGGCGTCGCCAAGGGCATGTGGAACGCGAGTCCCTGGACGGCGCTCGTCACGCTCTCCGCAGTCCTCCTTCTCATGGTGGTGTCGAAGGGCTTCCTCAGCCGCATCGCCATTCTCGCCGGTGCCGTCATCGGTGCGGTGTTCGCGGGCATTCGCGGTGAGTGGGAAGGCGCGGGCAAGGTCATCGGCAACGCCGACTGGTTTGGCCTCCCCGAGTACCACACGCCTCGCTTCGACGGCTCGGTGCTCATCGCCTTCATCCCGGTGGTCATCGTGCTCATTGCCGAGAACATCGGCCACGTGAAGTCGGTGGCCGCGATGACGGACCGCGATCTCGACCCGGTGACCGGTCGCGCCCTCCTCGCGGACGGTCTCGCCACCACCGTTGCCGGTCTTGGCGGCGGTTCGGGTACCACGACATACGCCGAGAACATCGGCGTGATGGCGGCAACTCGCGTGTACTCGACGCTTGCGTACTGGGTTGCCGCTGCTTTCGCGCTCGTGCTCAGCCTTGTGCCGAAGTTCGGTGCGATGGTGTCGGTTGTCCCGGTCGGCGTGCTCGGCGGTCTCGCGACGCTTCTCTTCGGTCTCATCGCGATCCTCGGCGCTCGCATCTGGGTCCAGGCAGGCGTGAACTTCTCGCACCCCGTCAACCTCGTGACCGCGGCCGTCGCCATCATCATCGGCACCGCCGACTACGAGGCGGCGTGGGGCAAGATGCAGTTCAACGGCATCGCGCTCGGCACCATCGCTGCGCTCGTCATCTACCACGGCCTCAACTGGATCACGCGCCTGCGTGGCACCCAGGAGCAGCCGCCCACCTCGCCCGCGTTCGCTGAAGCGGATGTGACCGACGCTGCGCCTCCGGCGGAGAAGAAGGCACCGGCGGCCAAGAAGCCAGCAGCGAAGAAGGCCCCGGCTAAGAAGTCAGCCGACGCCTGATTCGGTAGAGGAGGGCCGCGTCACCTTCGGGTGGCGCGGCTCTTTGCTTGCCCGGCCACGGCGTCGGCGGAGTGCTGCGCGCGCGTCACACAGCGTCGGCCCCAGACGAGATGTCCCTAGCCCCAGCCCAGCTCGTGGAGGCGTTCGTCATCGATTCCAAAGTGATGTGCGATCTCATGGACCACCGTCACCGCCACCTCGTCGCGAACCTCGTCAGCATCGGCGCACATCGCGAGCGTGGGATTCATGAAGATGAAGATACGGTCCGGCAGCTCGCCCATTCCCCAGTCGGCGCCACGATCGGTGAGCGAGACGCCGTCGTAAAGGCCGAGCAGATCGGGGTCGCCATCGGGAGCGTCGTCCTCGACAAGGATGACGACGTTGTCCATGAGGTCGAGAAGCTCCTCCGGAACCATGTCGAGCGCGTCGTCAACGGCGCTCTCGAACTCCTCGCGAGACATCGACACCATGTGTCAATCGTGGCACGGAAGGCCCCCGGCGCCATTCGCGCTTGCCCCGCGTAGAGGGCGATTGGCTCAGAGACGTTCTGACACGTATCATTGGCGACCAGGCAATTGTGGTGTGCCGGCCCTCATCGTCTAGCGGCCTAGGACGCCGCCC
>CAZRHL010000020.1:0-20907 GCA_964600005.1 uncultured Demequinaceae bacterium | reverse complement strand
CTGGCAACGTGGTTGAGGCCGTGCGCCATGCGCGCACCGTGCTGGGTGAGATTCGCCGCATCCAGAACATGGATGAGGACGAGCTCTTCACCTATGCCAAGAACATCCAGGCTCCCTATGAGCTGGTTAAGAGCATCGCAGAGAACGGCCGCCTGCCGGTTGTAAACTTCGCTGCTGGTGGTATCGCCACCCCCGCCGATGCCGCTCTGATGATGCAGCTCGGCGTCGACGGCGTGTTCGTCGGCTCGGGCATCTTCAAGTCGGGCAACCCGGCCGAGCGGGCCAAGGCGATCGTCAAGGCCACGACCTTCTACGACGACCCCGCCGTCATCGCCGATGTGTCGCGCGGCCTCGGTGAGGCCATGGTGGGCATCAATGTGGACGAGATCCCGGAGCCGCATCGCCTCGCCGAGCGCGGCTGGTAAGCCGACAGCGCACGTGGGGGCTGACGCCGCGGCGCATCGCGTCGAGAGGGTCGGTGCTCGTGTGCTGTTTGTCGACGCATCGGGGCCTGAGCCCCAGCTGTTGATGATCCTGGGTCACGATCCTCACCTGCCGAGCAGGAGCTTCTGGTTCACTCCAGGGGGAGGGCTTGAGCCAGGCGAGGGCGGTCGTGAGGGCGCAGTTCGTGAACTGGGTGAGGAGACGGGTTTTCAGCTCGCGCCTCATGAGTTGATTGGTCCCGTCTGGCGACGCACTGCCGTGTTTGACTTCGCGTCGCGCCCCTTCACACAACACGAAGAGTTCTACGTCGGGTGGCGTTCGGATGCTGATGCGCGTCCGCTCACGCCGAAGGCGTTGACGCGTGGCGAACTCGAGGCGATCGATGCCGTCGCATGGATGACATGCGCCGAGCTCCGGGCCGACACCCGTGAAGTGTTCCCTGCGCGGCTGTTGGCACCATGGGAGGAGTTCCTCTCATGGGACGGAGTGACCCGCGATTTTGGTCAGGAGAGTGAATGACGACCGTCGGAGTCTTGGCACTGCAAGGTGACGTCCGCGAGCACGAGGCTGCCCTCGTTCGTTGCGGCGTGCGTGCGTTGCGAGTGCGGAGGCAGAGCGAACTCGACTCGGTCGATGCTCTGGTGCTTCCGGGGGGCGAATCGACCACGATCGACAAGCTGCTGCGTGTCTTTGAGTTGGCGGAGCCGCTCAAGGAGCGCCTCGACGACGGCATGCCGGTGCTTGGCACCTGTGCCGGGATGATCCTGCTTGCCAAGGACATCATCGGCCGTGCGAGCGATCAGCAGACGCTTGGCGTCATCGATATGACGGTGAAGCGCAATGCGTTTGGGCGCCAGGTCGATTCCTCTGAGGTCGAACTTGTGTGGCGTCCGGACGGATCCGTGATGCACGCGACCTTCATCCGTGCTCCTTGGGTGGAGGCTCATGGCGAGGGTGTTGAGGTGCTTGCCGTCAATGAGGCTGCGGGCGGCCATGTGGTTGCGGTGCGCCAGGGCAATGCGATTGCGACGAGCTTCCATCCAGAGGTGTGCGGCGATGACCGTGTTCACGCCCTCCTCGTCGACCTCGTCTCGGCATAGATCCGTCACCATCAAGGGCTGAGCCTTGATTTGCCCCTATCAAGGTATTAGCCTTGATCTATGTTCGTCATCACCGCAGATCAGCGCGGCTCCACGACCGCCGGAGACCACGTTGACCGCCTCCTCGCCTCTCTCAAGCCCTGGCTGGCCGCATGGCGGCATGATGTGGCGCTCCCGCCTGAGCGCACCGTCGGCGACGAGATTCAAGCCGTCATCACCACGCCCGACGCGGCTGTCGACTTCGCGTTGAACCTGATGCGGGCGGGGGAGTGGTCCGTCGGCATCGGCGTGGGAGCCGTCGATTTGCCCTTGCGCGAGTCCGCCCGGGCAAGTTCAGGTCCCGCCTTCGTTCACGCCCGGCGGGCCGTCGAGCGAGCGCGCGGTAGGGGTGAGCCCGTTCCGCTCGTCGTCGCAGCCCAGAATGCGGGCGCTGAGGAACAGGCGACGGCCATCATGCAGCTGCTTGCAGCGGTGGTGCGACGGCGCACCAGCGCAGGGTGGGAAGTCAATGACCTCCTCATCGACGGCGCGACGCAGAAGGATGTCGCGACGCACCTCGGCATCAGCACCCAGGCGGTGAGCCAGCGGGTCGCTTCTGCCATGCTTGACGAGGAGCGGCGGGCGCGCCCCGTTGCTGCCGCACTGCTCGAGCGAGCCGATGATTCGGGGGAGAACGCATGACGGTGTTCTGGAGTGTCCTCATCGTTCTTGGAGCGCTCGCAGCCGCCGCAGGCGGCGGAATGTGGGTGGTCGGCTCACTTCTCAAGATGGTGGGGCCAGAGGTGGAGGCCCGCGGTCTCCTCAGGGGCGGTCGGTGGATCGGCATCCTCGAAAGGCTCGCAATCACCGGCGCCATCATCAGCGGCTTTCCCGAAGCAGCCGCCGTGGTGATCGCCGTCAAGGGTCTTGGGCGCTACCCCGAGCTGCGTGGGCGCACGGGCGAAGACTCAAGCGCCGCGTCGGAGCGATTCATCGTCGGGACACTTGCCAGCTTTGTGTGGGCGGCACTCCTCGGAATCGGCGCCCTTGCCGCACTTTCTGCGCTGAGGTGAGGTGAGCGGACACGCGCCCGCATACACTGAGGGGCGAATCTTTCAAGGGCAAGGAGCATTGTGGCCGGTCACTCCAAGTGGGCTACGACAAAGCACAAGAAGGCCGTCATCGACGCGAAGCGTGGCAAGCTGTTTGCCAAGCTCATCAAGAACATCGAGGTCGCGGCGCGCGTGGGTGGGGGAGATCCCACTGGCAACCCCACGTTGTTCGACGCCATCCAGAAGGCCAAGAAGTCGTCTGTCCCCAACGACAACATCGATCGTGCCGTCAAGCGCGGCTCTGGTCTTGAAGCCGGTGGCAGCGAGTACGAAACGATCATGTACGAGGGCTACGGCCCCGGCGGCGTCGCGATGCTCATCGAGTGCCTGACGGACAACCGAAACCGTGCGGCCATGGAAGTGCGTACCGCGCTCACGCGCAACAACGGCACGTTGGCCGACCCAGGCTCGGTCGCGTACCTCTTCAGTCGCAAGGGTCAGGTCATCGTGGCGAAGGATGCCGCAGACGAGGACGCCATCATGGAAGTCACTCTCGAGGCCGGCGCCGAAGAGATCGAGGACCTCGGCGAGGTGTGGGAAGTGCTGTCCGAGGCGACCGACTTTGTCGATGTCCGCACAGCACTCCAGGAGGCGAACATCGACTACGAGTCGGCGGAGGCCACGTGGGTGCCGTCAATGAAGATCGAGCTCGACGTCGAGGGAGCGCGCAAGATGCTTCGCCTCATTGACGTGCTCGAGGACTGTGACGATGTCCAGAACGTCTACGCCAACTTTGACGCCTCAGATGAGGTGCTCGCGGCGGCAAGCGAGTAGTCGAGCCCCATGCGCGTGCTCGGCGTCGACCCGGGGCTCACACGGTGCGGTCTCGGGGTCATCGACGCCCCAGGTCCGCGCCGTCTCCACCTGGTCGATGTCACCGTGGCGACCTCGTCCCCCGATGCGGAGACCCCACAGCGCCTCGTCGCGATTGCGGATGCAATCGAGGCTGCGATCGAGTCATTCGCTCCGGACGCCGTCGCCGTCGAGCGCGTGTTCGCCCAGCACAATGTGCGCACCGTGATGGGCACGGGCCAGGTGTCGGGTCTCGTCATGGTCGCCGCGCGCCGACGCGGTCTGCCGGTCGTCACATATACGCCGTCCGAGGTGAAGGCAGCAGTGACGGGCCACGGACGGGCGGAGAAGTCCCAAGTGGGATTCATGGTCGCAACGCTCCTAGGTCTTGACTCACCTCCAAAGCCCGCCGACGCGTCGGACGCGCTGGCCATCGCGATCACCCATGCGTTGCGCGGGGGTGCACGGTCACAATCGGCCGGTCAGCCGACCCCAGCGCAGTCAGTATGGGCCGCGGCGGAACGCGCGGCGCGCCGTCGCGGCTAGTGGGGGCCCCTCACCTAGGCTGTTCGTACACACGTTCGAAAGGCCACCAGTGATCGCACAGTTGACGGGCACAGTGCTGAGCGTCAGCGCGTCTTCGCTCGTGCTCGATGTCGGCGGCGTCGGATACCGCGTCGTGGCAACCCCCTCCACGCTCGCGACTGTGCGTCCTCAGCACGCCGCCTCCCTCGCCACGCACCTCGTCGTCCGCGAGGACTCGATGACGCTTTACGGCTTTGAGACGCATCACGAACGCGACATGTTCGAGACTCTCCAGTCTGTCCAAGGAGTGGGCCCACGATTGGCGTTGGCACTCTTGGCAGTTCATGATCCGTCCTCGCTTGTCGACGCGATACATGCGGGGGACCAGAAGGCACTGCAGCGAGTTCCGGGCGTCGGTGCAAAGGTCGCGGCCCGGCTGCTGTTGGAGCTCGGCGGCAAGCTGACGTTGCCTGACGGCGGGGCGGGACCATCTGCGCCGCACACGGATGCGCGTGATCAGGTGATCGCCGCGCTTGAGTCCTTGGGGTGGAGCGCCAAGCAGGCGGCCGCAGCCGTCGAGGCAGTGGCAACCGGCCCGATCTCGGGGGCCGACGTTGCCGTCACCTTGCGTGCGGCGCTCCAGTCACTTGGCGGTGGGCGTGGCTGACGAAGAGCTTGAGGCCGCGGGGATCGCGCGCGTCGTGGGTGCCGACGCCGATGCCATCGAGAGATCGGCGGAGGCGGCACTGCGGCCACGGTCCCTCGACGAGTTCGTGGGCCAGGCGGTCGTTCGTGATCAGCTTGCCCTCGTGCTCCGCGCGGCGACCCGCCGTGGCGGCAGCGCAGATCACATTCTGTTGTCCGGCCCTCCCGGTCTTGGGAAGACGACGCTCGCGATGATTGTCGCGGGGGAGCTTGGGGCGTCACTGCGGGTGACCTCGGGCCCGGCGATTCAGCATGCGGGTGACTTGGCGGCGATCCTGTCATCGCTTGAAGACGGCGATGTCTTGTTCGTTGACGAGATCCATCGCCTGGCACGCCCGGTGGAGGAGATGCTGTATCTCGCGATGGAGGACTATCGCGTCGATGTGGTCGTGGGCAAGGGCCCTGGGGCGACGTCGATTCCGCTCACGTTGCCGCCGTTCACCGTGGTCGGTGCGACAACGCGCGCGGGTCTGCTGCCTGCACCGTTGCGTGACCGCTTCGGCTTCACTGCTCACTTGGACTTCTATGAGGCAGATGACCTCGCGACCATTGTGAAGAGGTCGGCGGGCCTTCTCGACTTCTCCCTCGACGCGGACGCCGGCGCCGAGATTGCAACACGTTCACGGGGCACTCCACGCATTGCAAACCGGCTCTTGCGCCGTGTGCGCGATTGGGCGGAGGTGCACGGTGATGGCAGAGGCGATCTCACTGCTGCCCGTGCCGCCCTTGACGTGTACGAAGTGGACTTGCGAGGACTCGATCGCCTAGACCGAGCGGTCCTCGGCGCCCTCTGCCAGCGCTTTGGAGGAGGCCCGGTGGGTCTCAGTACTTTGGCGGTGTCTGTCGGCGAAGAGCCCCAGACAGTCGAAGAAGTCGCAGAGCCCTTTCTCGTTCGCGAAGGACTCATGGCCCGCACCCCACGCGGACGTGTGGCGACGGACGCTGCCTGGGCCCACCTTGGGCTTGAACGGCCACAGGCCGGGCGAAGGAGCGTCGGCCCTGGCGATGCCGTGACGCGTCTGTTCGAGGCGTAGCGGCGCCACCGGCAAGGCAGTTCGACTCATACACCGCGAGGGAACTAGAATCGCGGGGGCCCCGCTCCGTGCGGGAACCACACCCGCATGGAAAGCGTAGGGAAAGCGTGTCTTCAGCTGCCAGAGGCGCCAGAAGGACCTTGGCAGGCCTGTTGTGGATCCTTGTGATCATTTACGGCCTGTTGGGTTTTGGAGTCGCCACCGACAAGACCGAGATCACCCCGGGACTCGCCCTTGACCTCGCAGGTGGTCGTCAGATCATTCTGCAGGCACAGTCTCTTGACGGTTCGGGGATCGATTCGAACGACCTCAAGCAGGCCGTCGAGATCATTCGCAAGCGTGTCGATGCCTCTGGTACGTCTGAGGCGGAGATTTCGACGCAGGGTGACCGCAACATCGTCGTGGGACTTCCCGGCGAGCCCGATGAGGCGACCCTCGACCTCGTACGCAAGTCGGCGCAGCTGCAGTTCCGCCCCGTGCTCTATGTGGGAATGCCGCAGCCGACTCAGGCCGGTCCGGTGGGCGGAGCCGCCGAAGGCGCTGATGACATCGAGCGACCCACGCCGACGAACCCTTCGGACCCCGCATGGATCACCGTCGAGGTCGACGCGCAGTTCGCGGCGCTTGACTGCACCAACCCCGAGAACCTGACGAACGGTGACCTGGGCGACCCAGACAAGGCCCTCGTTGCGTGCCGTGCTGACGGCGCTGCCAAGCTGATCCTCGGTCCAGTCGAGTTGACAGGTGAGGACGTGTCGACGGCGTCTGCGGGGCCCACGCTCAACCCCCAGACCGGCGCTCCGACAGGGGGTTTCGAGGTGCGCCTCGACCTGACGGGTGGAGGCGGAGACAAGTTCCGTGCTGTCACCGAGCGCTTGTCGCAGACGCCCAGCCCGCGCAACCAATTCGGCATCCTTCTTGATGGCGTTGTCATCACCCACCCGCAGGTGACCACCCCGATCCCCGGCGGGAAGGCACAGATCACCGGTGACTTCACCTTGAAGGAGGCGGAGCAGCTCGCCAACCAGTTGAAGTTCGGTGCGATTCCGCTCACGCTCGAGCTCCTCACCGACGACCACATCTCGGCGACGAAGGGTGCTGACGAACTGCGCAACGGCCTCATCGCCGGTGCGATCGGTCTGCTGCTCGTCGTCATCTACTCGATGTTCCAGTACCGCGCTCTCGGCGCGGTCACCGTGGGTTCGCTCCTCATCGCCGGTGGCGTCACCTACGGCTTCATCACATTGCTGTCGTGGGGCCTCGGCTACCGCTTGTCACTTGCCGGTGTGGCTGGCCTGATCGTCGCGATCGGTATCACTGCTGACTCATTCATCGTCTACTTCGAACGGGTGAAGGACGAGTTGCGTGAAGGGCGCTCGCTTCAATCGGCCGTCGAGCACGGGTGGAGCCGGGCGAAGCGCACCATCATCATCTCGGACGTTGTCAGCTTCCTCGCCGCTGCGATTCTGTACTGGCTTGCGGTGGGTTCGGTACGAGGCTTTGCGTTCACCCTGGGTCTCACCACCATCGTCGACCTCATCGTCGTGATCCTGTTCACGCACCCCACGCTCGTCCTACTCGCCCGCACCAAGTTCTTTGGTGAGGGTCACCGCTTCTCCGGCCTTGACCCCCGGCAGCTTGGTCGAGACGTCATGTACAAGGGCCGGGGACGCGTCGCGACGCAGACCGGTGGTGCAGGCAACGCCGCGGAGCGTGGCGCGGAAGGCCTCACCCTTGCCGAGCGCAAGGCGCTCAAGGCGAAGACCCGTACTCAATCCGATGCCGGCGCGGCAGTTGCGACTGAGGAGAAGGAGTAGCCATGGCCGGCCTTTCAAACTGGGGCAACCGTCTCCACTCAGGCGAGACCTCGTACCCGATCGTTCAACAGCGCAAGCGTTGGCTGCTCATCAGCCTCGGCCTCGTTGCCATCTGCATCGGGATCTTGCTGATCAAGGGCCTCAACCCGGGAATCGACTTCCGCGGCGGTACCGAGTACACGCTTTCTGAAGTCTCGAACGTCGACACCGCGATCGCACGCGACCTCATCAAGAACGAGTTGCCTGCAGAAGAGCCCCGCATTGTTGTGGTCGGGGGCGACAGCATCCGCATTCAGCTTGGTCAGCTTGAGCAGTCCGACATCCTTGACGTGCGGCAGAAGCTTGCCGACGCGTACGACATCGCTCCCGCTGACGTGAGCTCGAGCTTCATCGGCCCCACATGGAGCAAGGACGTCTCGAACAAGGCGATCCAAGGTCTTGTCGTCTTCATACTCATTGTCACGCTCGTCCTCACGGCGTACTTCCGTGCCTGGCGCATGGCGGTCGCGGCCCTCGTCGCGCTGTTACACGATCTCGTCTTCACCGTCGGCATCTACGCGCTCATCGGCTTCGAAGTGACTCCTGCCTCCGTCATCGGCTTCCTCACGATTCTCGGATACTCGCTCTACGACACCGTTGTGGTGTTCGACAAGGTGAAGGAGAACACGAGCGACCTGACGAGCCAACATCGTTACACGTACGCAGAGCTTGCGAACCTCGCTGTCAACCAGACGCTTGTACGATCGATCAACACGTCAGTTGTTGCATTGCTGCCGGTCGCGGCGATCCTCTTCATCGGCTCCTACATGCTCGGCGCGGGCACGCTGCAGGACATCTCGCTGGCACTCTTCGTCGGAATGGCAGTGGGCACGTTCTCGTCGATCTTCGTTGCAACGCCCCTTGAAGTGGTGCTGCGACAGCGGGAGCCGCGGATCGCAAAGCACAACGAAGACGTGCAGCGCGCTCGTGAGGGCGGCAAGTCAGACGTCGTGCGTGAGGATGGAACGGTGCGTGTCGGTGCACTCCAGCCCGGCCACCACCAGGGCACGGCGGCGCAACCGCGCCGCAAGCGCCGCAAGTAGACTGGTCGCCACCCCTTTTTGAATCGGAGGCCACTGTGACGGAAACGAAGCCGCAGACCTCCGCTGGGCGGAAGTTTGCGTTGCGCCGTCACGCTCAAGAGCCCGCTGCGATCTCTTCGTTGCTTGAGATCTACCGCCGCATGTATCCGCGCGCGAAGGTCGGGCTCATTGAGCGCGCCCATGCGATTGCCGAGCAGGCACACGAGGGACAGCTGCGTCAAAGTGGCGAGCCGTACATCACGCACCCGATCGCGGTTGCGGAGATCATTGCCGGCCTTGGCCTGCCGGACACGGTGATCGCTGCAGCGCTCCTTCACGACGTCGTCGAGGACACGAACTTCCCGCTTGAGGAGGTGCGTGCGGAGTTCGGTGACGAGGTCGCGTCGTTCGTTGATGGCGTGACAAAGCTCGACAAACTGAAGTTTGGCGAGGCCGCCCAAGCCGAGACCGTTCGCAAGCTTGTCGTCGCAATGGCGCGTGATATTCGCGTGCTGTTGCTCAAGCTTGCCGACCGCCTCCACAACGCACGCACCTGGGAGCACGTGAGCCCGGCGTCGGCCCGACGCAAGGCTCAGGAGACGCTCGAGATCTACGCGCCGCTCGCTCACCGCATGGGTCTCAACGCGATCAAATGGGAGCTCGAGGACCTCTCATTCAAGACCCTCTACCCGAAGATCTATCAAGAGATCGTTGAGGTCGTCGCTGAGCGCGCGCCGGAGCGGGAGAAGTCGCTCGCCGAGGTTCGCTCACGGATTGCGAGCGTGCTCAAGGCCAAGAAGATCAAGGCCGAGATCACCGGCAGGCCCAAGCACTACTACTCGGTCTACCAGAAGATGATCGTTCGAGGCCGCGACCTCAACGACATCTACGATCTTGTGGGCATCCGCATCCTCGTGGAGTCGGTCCGCGACTGTTACGCGGTGCTCGGTGAGATGCACTCGATGTTCCAACCGGTCCCGGGCCGGTTCAAGGACTACATCGCGATGCCCAAGTTCAACCTTTACCAGTCGCTTCACACCACGGTGATCGGTCCCCAGGGCAAGCCGATCGAGCTCCAGATCCGCACGTGGGACATGCACCGCAGAGCGGAATACGGACTGGCCGCCCACTGGCGTTACAAGGAGAACGCCAAGGGCGAGAAGGTGCCTGCCGGTGCAAGCGATATGGGATGGCTGCGCCAGATCGCCGACTGGCAGCAAGAGACGGCCGACCCGAGTGAGTTCCTCGACTCGCTGCGCGGTGAGATCTCTCGAGCTGAGGTCTACGTCTTCACCCCGCGCGGCAAGCTGCTTGCACTGCCGCAAGGGGCGACGCCTGTCGATTTCGCGTATGCCGTTCACACCGAGGTGGGGCACAAGACCGTAGGCGCCAAGGTGAACGGCCGGCTTGTGTCGCTCGACTCGACGCTCGAGAACGGCGACACAGTCGAGGTCATCACCACCTCAGACGAGAACGCACATCCCAAACGCGACTGGCTCGACTTTGTCCAGTCGACGCGGGCGCGCAACAAGATTCGTCAGTGGTTCACGCGCGAACGCCGCGAAGAGTCGATTGAGACCGGTCGCGACATGCTGGCGCGCGCCATCCGTCGCCAGCATCTGCCGATGCAGCGGCTCATGTCGAAGTCCACGCTGCTCGCTCTCGCGCGTGAGATGCATTACGACGACGTCGACTCCCTTTACGCAGCAATCGGTGAGCACAAGGAGCAACCTGCCGACGTCGTCGAACGGATGATCGAAGCGGTTGGCGGCCGCGCGGGCGCCGATGAGGATCTTGCCGAGATCACCCGACCGGGTACTCGGCAGACGGCACGCCGCGGTGACCCGGGAGTCTCGGTGTCGGGCATGACCGATGTGGTCGTCAAGCTCGCCAAGTGCTGCACGCCGGTGCCCGGCGACCCGATTCGCGGCTTCGTCACTCGTGGCCAAGGCGTGTCAATCCACCGTTCGGACTGCGAGAATCTGCTACAGCTCGAGCAGCAGCCTGAACGCATGGTGGATGTCCAGTGGACGGGTGCCTCTGATTCGACGTTCATGGTGCAGATTGAAGTTGAGGCACTCGACCGCAACCGGCTCCTCGCCGATGTGGTGCAGGTGCTCTCGGACCATCACCTCAACATCTTGGGCGCTCACGTGTCGACCTCACGCGACCGGGTCGCACTCAACACCTTCACCTTTGAGATGGCGGACCCGTCTCACTTGGGTGCCGTGCTGAGTGCCGTGCGTCGTATCGACGGCGTCTATGACGCGCGCCGTGTGACGGGAGCCCGCCGGGCCTACGACGGCTCCTGAGCGTCCGTCGCCGCGGTGGTGACCGCACGCCACGCAGACGCCGCTCGGCGCGCTGACGGGCCACGTCTTGGGAGCAGCTTGTCGACCTGCGTCGCCAGTGCGGAATCGGTTCTGAGCGCCCACCAGGCTGCGGGGATCGCATCGGCGAGAGCGTCGTGGCTCAGCGCCATCGCGAGCGCGGCTGCGGGATCTGCGACCGCAACCCCGGCGAGGGAGCGAGAGTGTGCGAGTGATCCATCGTGGGTCACAGCTCGCCACCGCACGAGCGCACCCGCAGGCTCACTGAGCCTCACTCCGGTGGGCGCTGCGATCGTGATCGGCGTGCAAAGAGGGTGGCGACTGCGCCATCCATGCACCCACAGCGCTGCGAGCCCCGTCAGTGCGCCACGCGCGGGGACAAAGTGAGCAAGTGAAGCCGCACGCACGAGGGGAAGTGCCGCGAGAACGTGAGGCGCAGCAGAGCCGGTGCTGAGCTCGCGCACCACACCATCACGCACGAGACGTGCGAAGGCCCCCACACCAAGAACAGCCGGAGTGACCACGAGGTGCCCGGAGATCGCCGGGGCGTGCCGTGCGCGGATGCGGGCAGTCGCAGCAGCGGAGGGTGCGTGAATCATGCCCCCACGGTGTCACGCGATGCGACGCCACGACAGTGCAGCGCGCACAACTGTGGACAGTGACGCCCTGACAGGGCTACTTCGCGACTGCCTCGATCTGCTTGAGCCACGCCTTGCGCGCTTCCAGGGCTTCAGTGAGCTCCTTGATCTTGCGCTTGTCGCCAGCTGCCGTGGCATCGGCGAGGCTTTTCTCAAGGTCCGCGATCGCGGCATGCAACTGTGCGGCAGCACCGGATGCACGAGCCTCGATCTCTGGGTTTCGTGACGTCCACGCCTGCTGGTCGGCTTCACGGACGGCACGCTCAACGGCGGCCATTCGCTTGCTCAAACGCGCCGCGTCGGCCCGCGGTACCTCACCGGCCGCATCGAAGCGATCCTGAATCTGACGCAATTCACGCTTGGCCGCACGAATATCGCTGATCGGCAACATGGCTTCGGCAGCGGCGACGGCCGCCTCCTTTGCAGGCACATTGGCCGCCCACTCGACCTCTTGGGCGTCGGCTTCGGCTCGGCGTGCGGTGAAGAACGCCTCCTGGGCGGCCTGGAAACGCTCCCACAGGGCGTCGTCGGTGGCGCGACGGCCGCGACCGGCGCTCCGCCACTGATCCATCAGCTGCTTGAACTGACGGGCCGTACGGTCCCAGTCAGTCGACGTCGCGAGCGCCTCAGCCTGGGTGACGAGCGACTCCTTGGTTGCGGCGACTGCGGCGTTCTCCTTGTCAAGATGAGCGAAGTGTGCCTTGCGTGCCTTCTCGAACGAGGAACGCGCCTTGGTGAACCGCTTCCACAGCTCCCGTTCGACGTCCTTGCCGATGCGAGCGCCGGATCGCTGCGCTTCCTTCCACTCATCAAGCAGTTCGCGCATGCGCGCGGTGTCGTTCTTCCAGTGGACCTGACGCTCAGGCTTCGCAGCGAGCGCCTCAGCCTGGGCGACGATCTCTTCACGAGCGGCAGCGGCCTGCTCCCGTGCGGCAGCACGCGCGGCGCGGACCCGCTCGGCAACCTCTTGAGCCTCGGCTTCGACGACGGCAAAGCGAGCGCGGAGCGCAGCGATGTTGCCGACCACCACGGGCGACTCAATCGACGCCTTGAGGCCGGACAGAGCGTCGTCGATGTCCTTGGGGCTCAGCTCAGCGCCCACCAGGCGGGCGTGAAAGCGCTCGACCGAGGCCGCAAGCTCGATGAATGCCCTCGCGTACGGCGCGATCGGCTCATCACCCACAGCGGGGCCCACCTCCGTGCGTGAAGTGCCGTCGACCAGCACCACGGTGTCGCCGTCGACTGCACCAAACTCGGAGGCAGCGGCGATCTGCTCTGGGGTGATTTCATCCACCACGGGCACGCGCACAGGATGCACACCGTGACCGGCCAACGCAGCAGGCGATGGCGCTTTGGGGCGGGGGATAGGCCGGGGCTTAGCGGGGCTCATGCGGTAGCGACCTTCGTGAGAATGACGGACTGGGCGGGTTGGCCATCAGAGGCACCCGTGATGGTACCGCCTTCGGCCACGTGTCTCACGATATCGAGTCCTGCTGTGACCCGACCAACGACTGTGTACCCACGTCCGTCGGCGGTTTCAATCGTGGAGTCTTCGTAGACGATGAAGAACTGACTTCCCATCGAGTACTCGTCGTCCCCGCTGCGCACCATCACGACGCTTCCCGCGGGGTAACGGTTGTCCGCAGGCGCATTCTCCACGGGGCCGAAACGATAGGGCGGTCCACCGGCCGCAGTGCCATCAGGGGAGCCGCACTGCAAGAAGAAGGGTTCTTCGGTGCGCACGCGATGGCAGTCCGTTGACGCGAAAAAGCCTGCTTGGTTGAGGGACAGCAGCACCGAGGCGGCTTGGGGTGCCGTGTTGCCGTCAAGCACGATGGAGATGTCGCCCCGGTTGGTCTCGATCACCCAATCCCATTCATGCCCGCGCGCATGGTCAGCTGAGGGGACGAGTGACGAGTTCGCTCGTGGCGGCGCAGCGGCGTCATCGTTGTCACGCGAGTTCACGATCGCGACAATGACAAGCCCGATCAGCAAGCCGAGCAGCACGGCGGCGAAGATGAGGGTCCGTCGGTGCTCAGCGCGCACGCGCTGTTCGCGAGCCGCCGCCTTTGCGCTCTGCTTGGCTCGTTGAGCCGCAGATGGGCGCTTCTTCTTGCTCATATGCTCCCGCTCCTGCGACCGATCACCGCCGCGTGTGCGTCAGTCTACGGCGCGCTCAATGGAACAATGGTGGCCATGTCGCGACGTGCGCCCTTGTCCGGATTCCCCGAGTGGTCCCCTGCGGAGCGTGCCGTCGAGGCGTCCGTGCTGTCGACGCTGCGCACGATCTTCGAACTCAACGGCTTCGCCGAGATCGAGACGCGGGCTGTGGAGCCGCTCGATCTTCTCGGTGGCGCTTCCGAGGCGTCGAAAGAGGTATATGTCCTCACTCGGCGTGGCGGCGACACGGCCGACGCTGAGTTCGGCCTTCACTTTGATCTCACCGTGCCCTTCGCTCGCTACGTCGAGGAGCGCCAGGGCCAGCTGCACTTTCCGTTCCGCCGGTATCAGATTCAGAAGGTCTGGCGCGGGGAGCGCCCCCAGGAGGGTCGTTTCCGCGAGTTCTACCAGGCAGACATCGACATTGTCGCGAGGGACACTCTGCCGCCTCACTTCGAGACCGAGGTCGCCGTCGTCATGGCTCGTGCCCTCGCTGCCCTCCCGGTGCCGCGCGCCACGATGCGAATGAATGACCGCAGGCTTGTCGAGGGCTTCTACCGCGGGGTCGGCATCGCCGACGTCGCCGGTGCCCTGCGCAGTGTCGACAAGATCGCGAAGATCGGCGCCGACGGTGTCGCGAAGGAGCTGGCGACGCAGAACGTGAGCGAGCAAGCCGCGCAAGCGATTCTCGAGCTCGCGAAGATTCAGTCGAGCGACGGCTCATTCAAGGACGCGGTCCTCGACCTGTGGGAGACGACCCCGACCGTTGACGACGACGACGCTCAGCGGCTGCTCGGTGAAGGCATCTCCTCGCTCGTTCGCCTCGTCGAGTCCGTCAATGCCGCCGTGCCTGGAACCGCTGTTGCTGATCTCAGCATCGCCCGAGGTCTCGACTACTACACGGGTGCCGTCTATGAGACGACTCTCGACGGACACGAGGACCTCGGATCAATCTGCTCGGGCGGCCGCTATGACTCCCTTGTCGCGGGCGGAGGCTTCCCCGGCGTCGGCATGTCGATCGGCGTGAGCCGTCTTGTGTCCCGCCTCGTCTCCCAAGGACTGGTGACGGCGAGCCGGTCAGTGCCGAGCGTCGTCCTCGTCGCAGTGGTGAATGAGGACAGCCGGGGGACATCGGATGCGGTCGCGAGCAGACTGCGCTCACGCGGCATCGCATGCGAGGTAGCGCCCGCGGCGGCGAAGTTCGGCAAACAGATTCAGTACGCAGACAGGCGCGGCATCCCCTTTGTGTGGTTCCCCGGCGATGAGGGGGACGGCGAGGTGAAGGACATTCGCTCGGGAGAGCAGATGGCCGCCGACGCCGATGCGTGGGTTCCGCCCCCGACCGACCTCAAGGTGCGGATTCAGCGCCGCTAGACTTGCGTGTGCGCTCTTGTGAGAGCGTCTCACCTTTACGAAAGGCCTTTCACGTGCTTCGCACCCATCTTGCCGGGAATCTCCGTGCTGCCGACGCTGGCGCGACCGTCACCCTTGCTGGGTGGGTGGGACGCCGGCGCGATCACGGCGGTGTCGCCTTCATTGACCTGCGCGACGCATCCGGATTGGCGCAGGTGGTGCTTCGTGAAGAGGTGGCGCACTCGCTGCGCACCGAGTTCGTCATCCAGGTGACGGGCGAGGTGCGGCTGCGCCCCCAGGGTTCGGCAAACCCGAACATGGCCTCCGGTGAGATTGAGGTCGTCGGCACCGATGTCGTTGTCCTCAACGAGTCGATCCCCACGCCATTCCCCATCGACGAGTACGTCACGGTCGGTGAAGAAGCACGTTTGAAGCACCGCTATCTCGACTTGCGTCGCCCGGCGCCGCGTTCGGCGATGGTCTTGCGTTCGCAGGCCAACGCAGCGGCACGCCGCGTGCTCGACCGCCACCAGTTCCTTGAGATCGAGACACCGACTCTTACTCGCTCGACCCCTGAGGGCGCTCGTGACTTCGTCGTGCCCGCCCGTCTCGCGCCGGGCTCGTGGTACGCGCTGCCTCAGTCGCCGCAACTGTTCAAGCAGCTCCTCATGGTCGCGGGCATGGAGCGCTACTACCAGATCGCTCGCTGCTATCGCGATGAGGACTTCCGCGCCGACCGTCAGCCTGAGTTCACTCAGCTCGACATCGAGATGTCCTTCGTGGATCAGGACGATGTGATCGCGCTCGGCGAAGACGTCATCAAGGAACTGTGGGCACTCATCGGTTATGACGTGTCGACGCCGATTCCGCGTCTCACCTATGCCGAGGCGATGGCCCGCTTCGGCTCGGACAAGCCGGACC
This sequence comes from uncultured Demequinaceae bacterium, assembly GCA_964600005.1. Lineage (GTDB taxonomy): Bacteria > Actinomycetota > Actinomycetes > Actinomycetales > Demequinaceae > Demequina. The sequence continues at coordinate 4,936 of CAZRHL010000020.1, read as the reverse complement.
TTCGTTTCGGTATCGAGCTGACCGAACTGACGACGTACTTCAAGGACACGCCCTTTCGTGTGTTCCAGGCGCCGTACGTTGGTGCCGTCGTCATGCCAGGGGGCGCGAGCCAGCCGAGGAAGACTCTCGACGCCTGGCAGGAGTGGGCCAAGCAGCGCGGCGCCAAGGGCCTCGCATACGTACTTGTCGGCGAGGACGGTACGTTGGGCGGTCCGGTCGCCAAGAATCTCACGGAGAGCGAACTTGCTGGACTCGCCGAGGCAGTGGGAGCGAACCCGGGCGACTGCATCTTCTTCGCCGCTGGCGATGCCGACTCTTCCCGCGCCCTGCTCGGCGCTGCCCGAGGCGAGATCGCAAAGCGGGCGGGCCTCATCGATGAGTCACGCTTTGAGTTCGTGTGGATCGTTGACGCTCCGCTGTTCAAGCCCGTCAAGGCTGACGACGATGACGTCGCCCTCGGCACATCGGCATGGACCGCACTCCACCACGCATTCACCTCGCCAACGCCCGAGTGGATCGACCGCTTCGAAGAGTCACCCGGCGAGGCTCTGGCCTATGCATACGACATCGTCTGCAATGGCAACGAGATCGGTGGTGGCTCTATTCGTATCCACCGCCGTGACGTGCAGGAGCGTGTCTTCAAGGTGATGGGCATCGGCCCCGAGGAAGCACAGGAGAAGTTCGGCTTCCTGCTTGATGCGTTCCAGTACGGCGCTCCGCCGCACGGCGGTATTGCGCTCGGTTGGGACCGTGTCGTCATGCTGCTCGGCGGCTACGAGTCCATTCGTGACGTCATCGCCTTCCCGAAGTCGGGTGGCGGCATGGATCCGCTCACTGGTGCACCCGCGCCGATCCCGGCGGAGCAGCGTGCCGAGACTGGCGTCGACTATGTGGCCGAAGAGGAGCCAGACGAGGCGTAGTTCGCCGTCGCTTCCTGCTCGGTTGCGGTCGACGGCGCATCGCCGAGTCGCTTCCAGCCCACAAACGCGAGTGCACCGCAGGACATGACGGTGGCGACGGCGATGAATGCCGGGGGAGTGCCGGCACGGTCAGCGAGCCATCCGGCGCTCACGCTCGTCAGCATGCCGACAGCCTGAAACGCCATCGACCGAATCGACAGCATGGTGGTGCGGTGCTGAGACGTGACGGCGTCGTGCGTGAGCTCATCGAGCAGCGGTTCGCCCGCACCGAGCGCCGCATAGAAGATGAGGTACATCCCGCCTGCGGTCACGGTTCCGGGCAGACCGACGCCAGCCAGCGCGACCGCCGCGACGATCGTTGTCGCGATGAGAGTGACCGGTGCAGACCCGAAGCGACGTGCGAGGAACGGCGATGCCCATGCGCCCGCTCCCGCGACAAGGAATGCCGCACACGCGAGCAGGGCAAACACTGTGGCAGTCGCGTTCGTGTCGGTCGAGAGTCTGCTCAAGTGCAAGGGCGTCAGGAGCTCGATGCCCGCAAGCGCGGCGCCGATCGCGGCCGTGTAGAAGAGGAGGCGGCGGAGCGGGCCACGGCTGCGTGCGAGCCCGAAGCCGCTCGTGAGGGTGCGTGGGACGTCGGCGAGCACCTCTCTGAACCCAGGGCGCGGGCCACGGCGCACGGGTACGAGCCAGAGAGCAACGAGGATGCCGTAGAGGCCGAACATCGTGGCGGCGACGAGCGGCGGAATTGCGATGGCGATGACTGGTCCGCTTGCGCCTCCTGCACCGCCCACATGCGTGATCGCTGCGGTGATGAGCGCTCCGAGAGCGATCGCGACAGAGGCGGCGGCACTCGCACGAGACAGACCGACGCGCACCGGCGCGTGCGGATCGTGCGCACGCTCGTGGTTGACGTACCAGGACTGCAAGGGACCTGAATCGAGCGCGCGGGAGACCCCGAAGATCGTGTACCCCGCGAGCATGGCGGGAAAGGTGTGGGCGGTCGAAACGATGATCGTCGCCGCCACAGCGAGCGCTGTCGCCGTCAGCAGCACCGGTCGCGCCCCGACGACATCTGCGAAGCCGCCGGTGGGGAGCTCGAACAGCACGGTGGTAGCGGAGTAGGCGCCGAAGAGAATGCCGATCTGTGCTGGGCTCACGTCTCGAGCCACCGGCAGCAGCACAAGGACTGGCAGAACGAGCCCCGAGGGAAGCTGGCGCAATGCGGCCAGGGTGATGAAGCGTCGGCGTGTGGTTGCGTGCGTCACGACCGCTCTCCGGGGAAGGTGTAGGTGAAGAAGCGGATCGCCCGAGCGTCGGCCGGGCGTGTGCTCTCGTCAGCCATGCGCTCGGCGTAGGGGGCGATGAGTGCGTAGAGCCGCGAGGTGAACTCGGCCAGCTCCTCAGCGTTCATCCACATGACGGCGTCCATCGAGCCGGCGAGTTCGCGCCACGGCTCAGGCTCCTGCGAGCGCCGGGCCTTGAAGCGTTCCCATGCGCTGAAGCGATAGGCGTCGACGGCGTCGGTGACAGCGCGTGCCGCCGCCGCAGCACCTGGGCCGGTCTCGTCGAACGTGATCGCCTCTTCACGAGCCTTCCAATACCGTTCACGCCCGTGACCTCCTGCCGCAGGGGTGACGTGACCGTACTTGGCGAGTTGGCGCAAGTGATACGAGCAGTTCGCCGGCGTCTCACCGAGTCGCTCCGCACATTGGGTAGCGGTGAGGGGCCCTTCAGCGAGCAGGTCGACGATCGCGAAGCGCACCGGATGGGCAAGCGCCTTCAACTCGGCAGGGTTCGTGATGCGGCGTACTGGCCATGGCGCAGCGGGGTCCACGTGAGTGCTCATGGCTCGAAAGTATCCTTTCGAAAGACATATTGCAATAGGCGTGTCGTCAGCGTCAGCCGTCCCGCCTAGAGTGGCCATGTGGACCTCTTCGACGCGATCGGCACCACCTCCACCGGCGTGCCTGAGCCGAGCGCCTCATCGCCGCTCGCTGTGCGGATGCGTCCGCGTGGAATCGATGAAGTCGTCGGTCAAGGTCACCTCCTCGGGGAGGGCTCACCATTGCGGCGTCTGATTGGGGACACCGCGCCAGCGACGAGCGTCATCCTGTGGGGTCCGCCAGGCACAGGCAAGACGACTCTCGCGTATCTCGTCGCCGGAACGAGGCGATTTGTCGAGCTGAGCGCGGTCACAGCCGGCGTCAAAGACGTGCGTGCGGTCATCGAAGACTCAAAACGTCGCCTCGCGATGGGGGAGCGGGAGACTGTCGTCTTCATCGACGAGATTCACCGGTTCACCCGCAGCCAACAGGACATCCTGTTGCCGGCGGTCGAGAACCGCTGGATCACGCTCATCGGTGCGACGACAGAGAATCCGAGCTTCTCCGTGGTGGGGCCGCTGTTGTCGCGATCACTCCTTCTTACGCTCAAGGGCCTCACCACTCAAGACGTGGCGGAACTGCTCGAGCGCGCGACGGCGGATCCGCGTGGCCTCGATGGCTCAGTCACACTCGAGGAAGAGGCCCGCGACCACATCGTGCGTGTCGCAGGAGCCGACGCCCGCAAGGCCCTCACCTTGCTTGAGTCGGTTGCGGACTCAGCGAAGGATGGCGATGGGCGGATCACTGCCAAGATCGTCGAGGCCACGATGGATGCGGCGCTTGTTGCGTATGACAAGTCGGGCGATCAGCACTACGACGTCATCAGTGCGTTCATCAAGTCGGTCCGCGGTTCTGACGTGGATGCCGCGCTTCACTACCTGGCGCGCATGGTCGTGGCAGGCGAGGATCCGCGTTTCATCGCTCGTCGGCTCGTCATCCTTGCGAGCGAGGACATCGGGCTGGCCGATCCCCAGGGCCTCGTGATCGCTCAGGCAGCGGCCGACGCTGTCGGCTTCATCGGCATGCCAGAAGGCAGAATTCCGCTCGCCGAGGCGACCGTCTACTTGGCACTTGCGCCCAAATCAAACCGTGCATACGTCGCGATCGACACGGCGATCGCAGATGTGAAGGCTGGCAAGGCCGGCGTCGTCCCCGATCACCTGCGGGACGCTCACTATCCTGGAGCGAAGGACATTGGCCATGGCACGGGCTATGCCTACGCTCACGACGCGCCTCATGGTGTCGCGGCCCAGGATTACCTGCCAGAGACACTGCGCGCAGAGCGCTATTACGAGCCAACCGATCACGGGTTGGAGCGGGCTCTCACTGAACGTCTGCAGACCATCAGGCGCCTGCTGGGCAGGGACCGATAGCGGCGCGCCGACGTGGCTCCCGTTGATGCGTCCTTGTTGCTACACTTGTCAGGCCCTCGCGGACGGTTGGCTGCTGGCGCCGCGAACAAGCACACATCGATTTCATCGTGGCACTTCCGCGTGCCTCGATACACGTAAGGACATCATGACCTCAGTTCAGAAGGCACGTCGTCAGGTTCGCCTGTCGCGTTCGCTTGGCATTGCGCTGACACCGAAGGCTGTCAAGCACTTCGAAAAGCGTCCGTACCCCCCGGGTGAGCACGGCCGCACGGCGCGCCGCAAGGAAAGCGACTACGCCGTTCGTCTGCGCGAGAAGCAGCGCTTGCGCGCCCAGTACGGACTCCGCGAGAAGCAGATGACGCGCACGTTTGAGGAAGCACGCAAGGAGCCGGGCCTGACCGGTGAGTCCTTCGTCGAGCTGCTCGAGATGCGTCTCGACGCTCTCGTGCTGCGCGCTGGCTTCGCCCGCACCATCCTGCAGGCTCGCCAGGCGGTTCTTCACCGCCACATCCTCGTTGACGGCAAGATCGTCGACCGTCCCTCGTTCCGCGTGACCCCGGGCCAGACCATTCAGGTCAAGCCCAAGGCCGTCACCATGGAGCCCTACATGGCCGCCGCCGCCGGTGCACACCGCGACGTGCTGCCCGAGCTTCCGGACTACCTCGAGGTCCAGCTCGAAAAACTCACCGCAAAGCTCGTGCGTCGCCCCAAGCGCGCCGAGGTTCCGGTGATCTGCGACGTTCAGCTCGTCGTCGAG
>CAZRHL010000019.1:0-20920 GCA_964600005.1 uncultured Demequinaceae bacterium | reverse complement strand
CACCGTGAAGTTGACGACGGCCGCGCCGGACTGGATGAATCGCAGTTCGGGGTCGCCCGTGAGGTTTCCGACAACGGTGATTTGGGTTTCGCCTGCCATGGATACGTCCCTGTGTGTCGAGATTGCTTAGTGAGCGTCGGGCCGCAGCAGCTTCAAACGCAGGATGGTCTCGTTGAGACCAAGCTGACGCTCAAGCTCCTTGGCGGTGGCCGACTCGGCGGTGAAGTTGATCACCGCGTAGATGCCGTCGTTCTTCTTCTTGATGGGATACGCAAGGCGACGGCGGCCCCAGATGTCGACGTTGTCGACGGTGCCCTTGTCGCCCGTGACCACCGTGAGGTACTTCTCGAGCGACGGCTTGACCGTGCGCTCGTCGACCTCGGGGTCAACGATGACCATCATTTCGTACTGGCGCATTGATACCCACCTCCTCTGGACTATGCGGCTACGGACGTTCCGTAGCAGGAGGGTGACGCTAGTAGTGGCCACTTCCGGCGGGTGCCGTGGCGACCACCCGTCAAGAGTACAGTGCCCCCCTGTCATGGGGAAGCGGGCTGTGGAGAAGCGGCCGACGCCAGGGCCCGCCACGCGTCGGACCATAGACTTGGGCGGCGGCGCGAGAAGGAGGAGCCCTGTGAAGCCAGTGCTGGTGGTGGGCGTGGGTGGTGACATCGGTGTCTACGCCTTTCAGCGTGCCGCGCATGAGCAGTACGGGTGGCAGCCGGTGGTCCTCGCTCCGGTCATGACGACCTTCATGAAGCACTCGACACTCGTCGACTACGTCATCACCCCCGGCCTTCATGACCCGGACGTCCTCGTCGCCCGCCTCAATGACTTTGCCGCGTCGCACCCCGACAACGAGCTCATCCTCTTCACCAATCTCGACTGGCATGTGCGCGTCATCGCCGAACGCCGCGCTGAACTCGATCCGCGCTGGCTCATTCCGCTGTGCGAGCTCAGCGCCTTCGACCGCATCTCCTCCAAGACGGCCTTCGCCGCGGCGTGCGACGCGGTGGGGGTGCGCACCCCGCGCACCGTGCCCGTCGTCTTCACCAGAACGGACGACGCTGAGGCTGGGCAGGGAGCCGGAGCCGGGGCCGCGGAGGGCACGGTCCACGCCGCGCAGGCGATCGATGCGATCCGCACGCTCGGCCTCGAGTACCCGCTCATCGGCAAGCCCTCTGCGAGCGCCGACTGGTTCAACGCGTCCTTTCCCGGCAAGCTGAAGATCCACCACTTCACGTCTGAGGCTGAGTTGACCGAGGTGCTCGACCACCTGAGCGCGCTGGACTACCCGAGCGAGTTCCTCGTCCAAGAGTTCGTCCCAGGCGACGAGACGCACATGCGCTCCCTCACCGCCTACCGCGACCGCAATGGTGACGTCACCTTGCTCGCGGGCGGTCAGGTGCTCCTTGAGGAACACACCCCCGGCACGCTCGGCATCCCGGCCGCGATCGTCACCGGTGTCGACGCGGAGGCATTCGACGCCGCGCGCCGGGTGCTCGACCACACCGACTACTTCGGATTCGCCAACTTCGACTACAAGGTGAGCAGCCGCGACGGTTCACGTGTCTTCTTTGAGGCGAACCCCCGCATCGGCCGCAACAACTACTACGTGACGGCCTCGGGAGCCAATGTCGCCGACGCCGTCGCCCGCGATCTGCTCCCTGAGCATTACGCGGCGAATGGCGGCACGGCAGTGACCGAGCCGGTCACCCCGCACAGCGAGATCCTCTACTCGCTCGTCTCGCTGCGCGTGCTGCTGCGCTACATCCTCGACCCGGAGCTGAGGGGCCGGCTGCGCGCCGTTGCCAAACGCCACGGGGTGGTGCACCCGCTCGACTATCGGGCTGATGGCTCCCTCAAGCGTCGGCTGTGGGTGCGGGCCTTGCGATTGCGCCTCGCGCAGATGCTGCGCCGCCACTATCCCGCGCCCACCGAGACCGGCTTCTAGGCCCGCGGGCACTCACGGGCCCGCCGGTGCCGCGGCCCTCCCGGCGACGCGACGCCACCCTAGACTTGGCGCGTGTCCACCCCCGTGCCGCTCACCGCTCGCGACGCTGCCGATGACGAGTTCGTCGCGCTGGCGAAGGCTGCTGGCCGCGCGTTGCCGATCGAGCAGAGCCCCGTGTGGGACGCCTTCGACGCCGCGGCGAGCGGGCGCGACCATGCAGGCCGGGTTGTCATCGAGGGCCCCGAGGGAGTCGTCGCGCTCATCAGCCTCACCCGCTACCGCCTCCGCCGCTTCACCTATCTGTGGGCTCGCCACGCGCCCGTCATGTTGACGGAATCGACCCCCGAGCTTGAGCGCGCCGTCCGCGATGCGATCGCTCGTCACGTGCGAGGTCGATGGCCGGACGCCGTTTTTGTCCGCCTCCACGCGAGCGAACGCGGCAGCGACCTCATGCCCGTCCTGCAGTCCGTCACATACGACCGCAACGTCATCCTTGACCTCACCGTCGAGCCAGAGGCATTTCTTGCGGGACTCGCCAAGAAGTTCCGCTACACGGTGCGCCAATCGCTCAAGCACCGCGACGTCAGGGTGACGGATGAGACGGACCTCAGCCGCACCGACTTTGACGCCCTCTATGAGGTGTATCGGGAGACGGCCACGCGCGATGGCTTCGGCATTTACGACGCGGACGTCTACTGGGCGATGATCGAGTCGCTTCGCCCGCACGCCCGCGTGTACGTCGCGCGCCGATCGCCCAGCGAGGCCGCGGCCGACGCTGGGGTCACCGACGGCGTTCAGGCTGCGTCGAGCGTGGGCGAAGGCAGCGAGGTGCTCGCCTGGGCGATCGTCACCCTTTACGACGGTGTCGCCACCTATTTCTATGCGGCGGCCAATGCCGCGGCCCGCGAGGTCGATGCCTCGGTCCGCCTCTTGTGGCATGCGCTCAATGATCTGCGCTTGCGTGGTGCGACCCGCTTTGACATGGGCGGCATCGACTCCGAGCTCGCCCCGAGCCTTGACGGAGTCGGCCGCTTCAAGCGCAAGTGGGGTGCGCCCGTCGAGGTGCGCGCGGCGTGGGATCTGCCGCTCAAGCCGCTCACCTACCGCGCTCTGCGCCTCCTGCTCGCCGTCAAGCGAGCGATCCGCTAAGCGTCGCGCTTGCCGAGCAGGCCCAAGCCCAAGGCCTGCGGGTCCGGAACCGGCGGGGTCTGCGTCGGCTGCGGCGTCGGCTGCGGCGTCGGCGTGGGAGACGGCTGCGGTGACGGCGTGGGAGACGGTTGCGGTGACGGCGTGGGAGACGGTGTGGGCGACGGGCTCGGAGTGGGCGTGCTCGCGACACCCACGTTTGCCCGCGGCGGGAAGCTCACCACATCAAGAGGCGCGAGAATCGGGCCCATCATTGCCGTCCACACACGCACCGGCACTGAACCGCCGGTGATCTGTGAGTAGCCCCCGAAAGGCGTGATCGTCTCTTCCTCGCCGTTCGGGCCCACCTGCCACATGCCGACGACTCCGAGCTGGTTCGGTGTGAAACCGACGAACCATGCGGAACGGTTGTCGCTCGACGTGCCCGTCTTGCCGGCGATGGGACGGCCCAGCTCGGCGGCGGGGCGGCCCGAGCCTGAACGGAAGTTCACCACCTGCTGCATCGCGAAGGTCGTGTCCGCCATCACGTCCTCGGCGAACACCCGCTCGGGCACCACCTGGTGCTGGTAATACTCGGTGCCGTCGGCGTAGGTGATCGAGGCGACCATGAACGGTTCGGTCCGCACGCCGCCCGTGGCGAACGTCGCATAGGCGTGTGCGAGGTCGATCGCGTGAGGGGAGGCCGGGCCGAGCACGTTTGACGGGGTCGCGCCAAGGCCGGTCGTGTCCTCAGGGATGCCCGCACGCACTGCGACGTCACGCGTCTTGTCCGGGCCCACGTCCATGTTGAGCTGGGCGTATGCCGTGTTGACTGAGTATGCCGTCGCGTTGACAAGATCGATGTCGCCGTAGCTGACGCCAGCGAAGTTGCGCACGTCGTTGTCGAAGCCGGTCACCTTCTTTGGCTGGTCGCCGTTGTAGATCGAGTCGAGACTGATGCCGCTCTCGAGTGCCGCCACGAGCGTGAACGGCTTGAAGGTCGAACCCGCCTGCGCGATGTCCTGGGTGACGGAGTTGCGCTGAATCTCGAGGTAGTCGGCGCCGCCGTACATGCCGGTCACGGCGCCCGTGGCGGGGTCCATCGTGAGAGCGGCCACCCGCAGGTTGGGCGCCGCGCCTTCCGGCATTCCCGCCACCGCGTCCTCGATCGCCTGCTGGTGTGCCGGATCGATCGTGGTGACGATGCTCATGCCCTGGGTCTCGATCTGCTCCTGAGTGATCCCCGTGACCCGCTCGATCTCGTCAAGGGCCGCGCGCAGCAGGTAACCCTTGGGGCCGCCAAAGACATCCGTGTTCTGATACGGAATCGTCTCGGGGAACACCTGGGCGGCGCGCTCGGCCTGCGTGATGTAGCCAAGGCTCACCATGCCGTCGAGCACGTAGTTCCAGCGGTACTCCGCCTGCTCCCGGTTGACCGCGGGGTCCCACCGCGACGGCGCGGGCAGGATGCCGGCGATCATCGCGGCCTCGGAGATCGTCATGTCGGCGGCGGACTTGCCGTAGTACTTCCGTGCTGCCGCCTCAACGCCGTAGGCACCGCGGCCAAAGTAGATCGTGTTGATGTAGTTGCCGAGCAGTTCGCGCTTGTCCTGCTGCTGGTTGATCTTGAGCGCCATGAGCGCCTCGTCGACCTTGCCCATCATGTCCGTGGTGGTCTCGCCCACGTAGTAGCGCTCCACATACTGCTGGGAGATGGTCGAGCCACCCTGCTTCTTGCCGAGCACCACCGTCTTGAACAGTGCGCGCGTTGTGCCGCCAAAGTCCACGCCAGGGTTCGTGTAGAACGTGCGGTCCTCCGCGGCGACAAAGGCGTTGGGCACGTAGTCGGGGAGAGTGTCGATGTCGACGATGTCGCGATCCGCCTGGCCGAGACGACCCATCACCGTGACGCCGTCTGCGTAGTAGATGGTTGAGGCCTCGTAGAGCGCAAAGTCGCTCGGCTCCGGGATCTCGAGCATCTGGTAGCGAATGAAGAGTGCGAGGAAGCCGATGAGGGCGGTCGCAAGTCCAGCGATGAGCGCGCCAAAGCCGATGCGCCGCAAGCGGTACTTCCACGGCGGAATCGGACGGCCGTGCTTGTCGAGGTGCGGACCGTTCTTGCCGCCGCCGCCACCTTTGCCGCCACCTTTGCCGCCGCTTGTCTGCGTGCGCGGGCGGCCCTGCGTGACCGCCCGCTCGTACTCGGCGCGACCGCGAGCGCGGGCCGCCCCTGACACCGGCCGCTGTTGAGTGGTGCGGGTGCTGGGGCGCCGCGGCGTCGTGCCACTCGTGCCGCTGCGAGGGGCGGCGCCGCTCGAGCCGGAACGAGAAGATGCGCCGCTCGAGCCTGAGCGGGGGCTGCGCGGGTTGCTTGGAGCAGGGCGCATGCTCTTGCGCTGCGGCCTGCCCCGTTCGTCGTTCACCATGTCAGTCTACGAACGGCACGGCGCGTCCATCGGTTCCCTCGCGGGGCGGGCGCCCGCCTCAGCTGGCCGCCGCCGCCAGGTTCTGGAGCAGATTCTCGCGCCGTCAACTTGCGCTCGATGTATCGACGCGATACAACTAGTTGCTACACCGCCGCGATACATCGCGTGCGATGCGTCGACGCGGCGGACCACGGGTTCGTCCCCTGCCCGCTTGCGACAGACGCTGCCACTTATGGAAGGGATGGTTGTGGGACGCGCCGACGTGCTTGTGCTTGCCATCCTGGGCACCCTCGCCGAAAAGCCTCTTCACGGTTACGAGATCCGTAAGCGTTTGGGCACCCAGCTCGGACCGTTCCGCGCCCTTTCGTACGGAAGCCTGTACCCCGCCCTCAAGCGGATGCTCGCTGCCGGACTCATCGGCGTGAACGAAGACGGACCCGAGGTTGGATCGTCCCGGCGCTCCCGCATCGTGTACCACCTCACCGAGGACGGCAAGGCGCAGCTGAAGGAGGAGTTGGCGTCCGCCGGTTCCTCAGCATGGGAAGACGACACGTTCGACGTCCGCTTCTCCATGTTCGACCGGACCGACGCCGCCACCCGGCTGCGCATCCTCGAAGGTCGGCGCTCTCGCCTTTCCGAGCGCATCGAAGAGATTTCCGCCGGCCTGCGCGCCGTGCGGGAACGTCACGACGCCTACACGGCGGAACTCCAACGGCACGGTCTTGAGCGCGTTGAGCGCGAGGTCGAGTGGCTGGACAAGTTGATTGAGAACGAACGAGCCGCCTCAAGCGGTGACGACGAACCCGCATCTGCGGGCTAGACAAGGAGAAATGGAATATGGGCAAGTTGCGCGTCGCCATCGTTGGCGTGGGTAACTGTGCGACGTCCCTCATTCAGGGCGTCGAGTTTTACAAGGACGCCAAGGCAGGCGACAGGGTTCCGGGCTTGATGCACGTCCAGCTTGGCGACTACCACATCTCCGACATCGAGTTCGTAGCGGCGTTTGACGTCGACTCGCTCAAGGTGGGCAAGGAGCTCGTGGAGGCCACGCAGGCATCCGAGAACAACACCATCAAGATCTGCGACGTCCCCAAGACGGACGTTCAGGTCTCCCGTGGTGTCACCCTTGACGGCCTTGGCAAGTACTACCGCCAGACCATCGTCGAGTCCGACGAGACCCCCGTCGACGTGGTTCAGGTCCTCAAGGACAGCCAGGCCGACGTGCTCGTGTGCTACCTCCCCGTTGGCTCGGAAGAGGCTGCGAAGTTCTACGCTCAGTGCGCGATCGACGCCAAGGTTGGCTTCGTCAACGCTCTGCCCGTGTTCATCGCCTCGGACCCCGAGTGGGCGAAGAAGTTCGAGGACGCCGGTGTGCCGATCGTCGGCGACGACATCAAGTCGCAGGTCGGTGCCACCATCACCCACCGTGTGCTTGCCCGTCTGTTCGAGGACCGTGGCGTGCGTCTCGACCGCACCTACCAGCTCAACGTCGGCGGCAACATGGACTTCAAGAACATGCTTGAGCGTGACCGTCTTGAGTCCAAGAAGGTGTCGAAGACCCAGGCGGTGACGTCCAACCTCAACGACGGCCCCCTCGCCGGCCTCAAGGACTCGCGCGACGTCCACATCGGCCCGTCCGACTACGTCGCATGGCTCGACGACCGCAAGTGGGCATACGTCCGCCTTGAGGGCTCGGCCTTCGGTGAGGTTCCGCTGAACCTCGAGTACAAGCTCGAGGTGTGGGACTCGCCCAACTCGGCCGGCATCATCATCGACGCCCTTCGTTGCGCGAAGATCGCCAAGGACCGTGGCATCGGTGGCCCGATCCTCTCCGCCGCGACCTACTTCATGAAGTCCCCGCCGGTGCAGACCGAGGACACCCTCGGTCGCCAGCACCTCGAGGAGTTCATCGCTGGAACGCGCGAGCGCTAAACCGCTTCGCTTCCGCCGTACGTTGGCCGGGTCACCTACAGGTGGCCCGGCCTTCTGCGTGAGAGGTGCCCCCGGCGTCGGTGTCGGCGTCGGCGTCGGCCCGCAAGCGAAGCTACGAACCGCTCCCGCCCCCTCCCGAGGCTCCGAACCGCTGGCTTCACCGACACGCCGCGCCCGGACGCCCGTCCGGCGCAAAACGCGGCGAGTCGCCCCGTTCAGCGGTTCGGAACTTTGTGAACCGGGCTCAGCGGTTCGGAGCTGCGTGGTGGCGGGGGTTTGGTGACGCTGGGTTCCGTGTCCGACGCTGGGTTCTTTGTCCGACGCTTGGGCTGGGGCCTACTCCGGTTGCGCGGCGGCGTTGATGGCGTCGCGAATGGCCGTGTCCCCGCTGACGAGTTCCCACTGATGACGCACCGTGTTCTCAGTACGCAGGCATTCGAGGATGACGGCGGCCACGTCGGCGCGAGGGATCGAGCCCCTCGGCACCTCATCGGCGAGGGTGACCATCCCGGTGCCCACGTCATCGAGCAAGGCGCCTGGACGAATGATCGTCCACGCCAGTTGGCTGCTGCGCAAAGCGATATCCGCGTCCCTTTTGGCGGCGACGTACGCCTTCCAGGCCTCCCCACGGGAAGCGTCGGCGGGGGTGTCGACCCCGTGCGCGGAGACCTGAACAAAGCGGTCGATGCCAAGCGATCGGGCCGCCTCGATTGACTTGAGCGAGCCGCCGAGGTCCACCGTGCTCTTGCGTTCCACATTGCCGTCCGCGCCGCCTCCGGCCGAGAACACGATGGCGTTGCAGCCGTCGAACGCGGCGAGGAAGTCCTCGACGGCGGCGGCCTCAATGTCAAGTCTGCGCGGGCTCGCGCCTTGTGCCGCGAGCTCGTCAAGCTGCTCATCACGCCGAGCAAGCGGGACTGCTTCCAACCCCGCTCCGAGCAGGAGAGGGATGAGGTGGCGGGCTACTTTGCCGGCGCCGCCGACAATCGCCACGCGGGTGGGGGTGCCTGAAAGTGTCATACGTGAAGGACGCCGGGGGCGGGCGGACTATTCCGACGCCGTGGCGTCCTCCTCGCCAAGGCCGCCCGACGCACGGGTGACGAAGCGCGAACCGGCGACGATCGCGTCGGCGAGGCGAAGCAGCGTCTCCGGGATGTCTGCGAGGGGGCTCGTCACGGTGATGAGCACAAGTCGCTTGGTGTCGGGCACCGTGCGCCAGTAGTCGGCGCTGAAGCTGCGCACTGGCTGATCCTCGAGACCATCAGCCAGCACGGTTTCGGAGATCCGCCAGCGGCGCACACTCTCACCATCCACGCATGCACGGCGTTCCCATCCCTCACCGTCGCCAATGGCGTCCATTGCGGCGAGGTACCCGTCGATGACGTCCGCGGGGTTGGTGCCGATGACAGGGCTCAGGTGCAGCTCCGCGGGTGCGAAGACGGAGACAGCGATCGGCGTGGGGGTGCCGGGCGCCACCTCATGACAAAGGAAGACGGACTCGAGAGATGCCGCGCTGTCAGCGCTCTGGATCATCGCGCCCACCGCCTTGCGCATATCCGCCCGGGCCTTCGCCAACTCGTCGGCGCGACCCATGGCGAGGTCGACGTACACGCGGATGCGCCGGTCGGTCACCTCAGGGCGCGACGGGTCAAGCTGCACCCAGGTGCCGGGGAGCCGGAGCACCAGCCGCGCAGCGGCGGCCGCCGGAGCGGCATCGGTCGTTGACATGGCCGGTCCTTACTCGTGGAAGGCGAACTGCTGGTGCGAGAAGGTCACCCGCTCGGGAGTGTTCGGGTCATCGACCGGGAAGGCGTTCGAGGCGAACGGGTCATTGAGGTTCACGCCATTCGCCGAGTTGTACGCGAGATGGCTTTCAAGAGTCGCGACGTAGTCGCCATTGTGGTGACCCACCGCATTGCCGGTCCTGATCGTGTCGCTCGCACCGCCAGATCGCGGCCCATCCCACAACTCGACCATGCCGTCGCGTGGGGGAATGGAGTCGACCATATCGAGGCGGTGCACCGGGTCAAGAGTGTGCTTGACCTGGATGACCGGCACGTCCTTGGGGATCGCCATCTCGTCGATCGGCGAACCCGCACACACAACACCGGAGTAGGCGTAACCTCCTGCGCCGTCTTCGATGAGGCTGCCGGCCATGATGCCGCCGAGGCTCCATCCCGCAAGGACCACGGGCTCGTTCTGGCCGATGCCTGCCTGGGCCATCGCATCGAGCACTGCCTTCTCATATTGAGTGCGCAGTTCGGGGAAGAGCATGAGCATGAGATCGGCATCGAGGTCGTTGGGAGCACCCTTGTCGCCACCCACCACCCAGTCCATCGTCGACGGCAAGGTGACAATCCAGCTGACATTGCCTTGTTCGTCGACAATGCGCGTCACGTTGACGACCGCCTGGTCCGCACCCCCCACCGTGTCGACGAGGCCCGCCATCTCCAGCAGGTCGGCGACGTCCTGCGGCACCATGTTGTCGAGCTGGTCGAGAGCGGCCGCCTCTGTCGGTTCAAGCCCCGACTCGTCGAGCTCCTTCACCTCCGGGGCGGGCTTCATCGCCTCATCGAGCAGGCGGCTCACCACAAAGATGCCGAACGCGGGGCACACCGCTGAGACCATCCCCACGATCAGGCGGAGCCGGTCAGCACCCTCGAGACCGAGAAGGTCAGCGATTCGGTAGCCGACGTAACCGGCCAAGAACATCTCAAGCAGCTGCGCGACGATCATCGTGATGAGGGCAACCACCACCACAAGCAGCACGACGATCAAGACGAGCGCGATGACAAGCACCACGATGAGTGCGATGACGAGCAGCACGACGAGCAGTGCCGTCAAGAACAGCTCGACCGCCGCAGCGATGACCTCAAGCACCTGTTGGAAGAAGCTGATCGCCCACTCAACGATCGATGCGAGGAGGTTCGTGAAGCCGTCCCACAGATCTTGGAGTCGGTCGAGCAGTGAGTCGACCGTCGCGTCGAAGCCTGCCTTGATGCGTTCCGCCGCTATCCGGGCCGCCTCCGCGATCGCCTCACACGCATTGACGTAGGTCTGATGGGCAACCGCCATCGCCTCGGTCGCTGCGTCAACCGCGCGGCGTGCGTTGCGACGGAGCTGGCGGGCCTCTTCGAGCAGCTGGGGCAGGTCGGGCTGCAACGCCGCCTCAACGACCTGTCGCTCTGCCTCCGCAAGAGACCACTGCGCAGTGGCAAGACGGGATGCCGCCTCGTCATAGGCGGCAATCGCCGCGTACGCCTCATTGTGGAAACGGTTGAGCTCCACCTCGTACTCGCGGAGCGCCGCCGTCGCCGCCGAATACCGCTCATGAGCGGCCTGCATGCCTGCCGTCGCCCGCCCGCTTCGCGAGCGCAGCTCCTCGATCGACTTGCCGTCGCCATCGGCGAGCGTCGCTTCGATCCGGGCCGCAGCGTCGGAAAGCGCAGCCTCGGTGGCTGCGAGCTGATCGATGGAGGTCTGAAGCGCAGCCGGGTTTCCCGCCGGCGCGTCGAGGGCGCTCACGACAGCCTCCCGCTCGACGTCGATGCGGAGTCCACGGCCTCATTCACCTGGGCGGTTGCTTCACGCAGTTGGGCGGCAAGGTTCGACTCAAGATCCGCGAAGGTCTGATTGACCGCATCAAAGGCGTCAGCCAAGCCGGTGAGTGCCTCCACCGTGCGCGATCGGTGAACGCTCCAGTTGCTCGCGAAGTCCTTGAGGGTGCTGGCGAGGACTGCCTGGCCCACAGCGTCGGCCGCCGAATCTGCCTGATTGCCGATCGTCGAGAAGTCGCCAAGGATTGTTCGCATAGTGCGGGCGCGCGAATGGAGTGCGTCCCCGTTGATGCCGAGGCGGGTCATGCTGGCTCTCCCGCTGGCCCACCCGCGCGGTCAACGAGGACTGGCGCATGTGGATTCGTCGCACGCAGATTGCCGGGGTCAAGCAGTGCCCACGCTTGCAGCTCCAGTTCACGCGCCGTGACAGCGAGCGTCGGGTCCGCAACGGGAACTCGGCCTGCAGCGGCGGCGGTGATCGCCGTCTCGATGGCATCGGTCGCGCGTCTGCGCGCTTCCTCGGTGGTCGGCATCGATGTACCCCCCTTGTCATATCGCACCCTATTTGCGGCGCAATCGCTCGCCAATGGGGACTATTCACCATCGGGGCGCGGCACTCGTGGCGCGGGGGGCGGGCCCTGTGAGCCGACGCTCACTTCCGGGCCTGGGGACGACGCTGGCTACTGCTGCGGCGGAGTGGCGAACGGGTCTTCCGGCGCCGGGTTGAGCGGCTGACCCGCAGGAGGTGCAGCCATCGGGGGCGGCGGGACCGAACCGGGCTGACCAATCGGTGCCTGTGGGACAGGCGGCTGCGGGGCGGGCGGCTGCGGGACGGGTGCCTGCGCGTAGCCCGCCGGAGGCTGCGGAGCCTGACCCGGCCATGGCGTCGGCGCGGCGGCCTGCGGCGGGTACGTCGGATAGCCCGCGTTCCAGCGCTCGGCGGCCTTCGGGTCCGGGCCCCACTGGTTGGCATGCGGCTGGCCCTCCATGATGCACATGATGAGCGGCACGATGCCGAGCCCTGCCAGGTGGAACCACAGCCAATGCCCGGACTGGCCGGTGTCGTGCAAGCGGCGTGCCTGCGCCGCGAGGTACGGAATGGTGAGGATGAGGCTGACGATCATTCCCGCGACGAGGAGGACGACACCCACGCCCATCGTCGTCGTGAACTCCGGGTTGCCGTCTTTCGAGCTCGCGGTCGAGGTGATGAGCCCCACGATCACGATGATGTACGGCACCGCGATCAGAGCAACCGAGATGAGCTGCACGAAGAGAACGAACCACCAGAACTCAGCACGCCGCGCACGCCCGTCGAAGTCCGCAAACTTGCGCATGCAGACCGCTACTGATTCCCGGAAACCCACCGTTGACCTCCTCTGAGCACTGCCTCAACGCTACCCGCCACGAGCTGAGCTTCTCCACCGCGCCCGACAAGAGCGTCGGCCGCGTGCCCCTAGCCTTATGCCATGTCATATGCCGCCCAGCTCGCCCACCTGTGGCGGTCACGCGGCTTTCGCGCTTTGACCCGGATGCGGGTGCTCGGGCAGGCGGGCGATGGGGCCTTCCAGTTCGGTATTGCGACCGCCTTCTTCTTCGACCCCACGCACGCGACAACTCCGCGCGACATCGCCATTGGCTTCGCGACGCTCTTTGCACCGTTCACCCTCGTCGGCCCGTTCGTCGGTCCCCTCATTGACCGGTGGCAGCGACAGCGGATTGTGCTGATCGCCAACGTGGTGCGCGTGGTGATGGTCGCGCTCATCGCCGTCAGCATCGTCAACAGCGCGCCCGGATACCTCAAGTACGTACTGGCGCTGCTCACCTTGTCGGTCAACCGCTTCCTGCTCGCGGCGCTGACAGCTGGCATCCCGCGCGTCGTCAATGACGAGGACCTGCTGACAGCCAACTCGATTCAGCCGACGCTCGGCACCATCGCGGCGGCGCTCGGCGGTGCGGTGGGCGGCATTGTCACGATCGTCGCGCCGCGCGTGTCCGACGAATACCGTGCGCTCATCGGGCTCGCCCTCGCTGGACTGCTCTTTGCCGGAGCGTCGATCGCCTCGACCTCTTTGTCGCGTCGCGCTCTCGGTCCGGTTGATCCGCGTGCTCAGCTCGCGATCGGCAACGAGGCCGTGAAGCTCGTCCGCGGGCTGCGGGAGGGGCTGACGCACCTTCGCCAGCGCGTCACCCCGTTCCACGCGCTTGGGGTGATGGCAGCGCAACGCCTGCTCTATGGCGTCATGTTTGTCGCGGCGATCCTCATCGCCCGCCATGTGCTGTCCACACCCGACGACGTCGAGGGCGGCATCACCCAGCTCACCTTGGTGGTGGGCTTCGGTGCTGTGGGCTTTGGGCTCGCTGCCGTTGTCACGCCCGGTATCGCCCCGCGTCTAGGCCCCCATCGGTGGATCCTCGCGTGCCTCGGCCTTGGCGCGGTGGGGCAAGTGCTCCTTGCCGTCTCGCCCACGCGCCCGTGGCTCTATTCCGCGGCGGTGGTCGTCAGCTTTGCGGTGCAGGGCGGCAAGATCGCTGTGGACACGATCGTTCAGCGCGACACAGATGACGCCTTCCGCGGCCGGGCGTTCACCTTGTATGACGTTGCGTACAACACAGCCTTCATCTCATCGGCTTTTGTGGGCGCCCTGTTGTTGCCCACCAATGGCTACTCACGCTGGGTGATGGGTGCACTCGCAGGGGCGTACCTCGTGGTCGCAGCCGCATATGCGGTCGCCCCGCGCCACCCACTCCCCACCACCCCTCCCGAAGGTGGTAGGCCGCCTCTTGCATCGGCGGCCGAACCACCTGCTAGTGGTAACTGACCTCTTCACTGGCCTCTTCAGCGCGTGCCGCCAACACCTCTCGAAGCACTCCGCGACACCACATCGGCCGGTCCATCACGTCCGTGTACGCGAACCGAACCGTCAGGATTCCGATCGTCGCAAGCAGTGCATCGCGGCGAGAATCGCGCACACCCGCCAGGCCCCGATGCCACCGTGCGCCATCGAACTCGACCGCGGTCCTGGTGGCCGGGTCGTACGCGTCCAAGCGGTACCCGTTGCCGCGAACACGCACTGTGTGCTGCCGCACGAGACGTGATGCGAGTGTTCCGCGGAGAACCGTTGCCCATGCTTGTTCCTCCAGGAAGCTCTCCACTCCCTCCGCCGCGAGTGTCAGTCTCCTGATGAGGTTCGCCCGCCCCACCACGCGAGGAAGCTCTCGCATGGCGGCGATGGCGTCGGCCGGCCGCACCACGGCCTCGCGCACCACTGCGTAGACGAGCTCTGCTCTCTCACTCGGTGCCACAAGGCCGTTTCCCACCACCAACGCGAACGGCGGCAGGTGTGCACGGTGACCCGCGAGCTCCATGCAAGGAACGTCAATGTCGCTGCGTCGCACTCGTAGCCAGGGCGGAAGCATCCGATGCTCGGGGCGGGGAGTCACCACCTCGAGGGTGTCGCTTCGGACCGCCTCCAAGCCGTAAAGCCGCAACGCGCTTGGCCCGGTCAAGGTGCAGCCTCGCATCCATCGCGCAACCGCACTGGCGCGCACCGACCACGATTCAGCATGGACGTCGGCGCTATACAGCCCTGGCAGCACGCGCACGATCTCGCCGCGTTTCAGGGCCCCGTCCAGGCCCGCCCAGCTTGAGACGTCAAGGATTTCGCGGGTGCTGAAGGCGCGCGGCTGAACGCGCATCGATTCAAGAGCGTCACGGATCGTCATGAGCGCTGTCTACGCGCGACTCACCTCGTCGCGTCGGCCCGGGTACCCGTTCCTGTGGAAGAGGTGAGCAACCACTACGACGTGGACGACGCTGGAACTGAAGAGGTGGTCTACCACCTCCTGGGTTAGGGGGTGGGGCGGGCCTTCCACCATGCGAGCAGCTCTTCGCGAGCGCGTTCCTCCCCGAGCGGGCCGTGCTCCATGCGCAGCTCGAGCAAGTGCCGGTAGGCGTCGCCCACCTCGCGGCCAGGCCTGATGCCGAGGATCTCCATGATCTGCGTGCCATCAAGGTCCGGCCGGATCGCGTCAATCTCCTCTTGCTCCCGCAGCTTCGCGATGCGGGCCTCAAGGTCGTCATAGGCAAAGGCCAGCCGCTCGGCCTTGCGACGATTGCGCGTCGTCACATCGGCGCGGGTGAGCCGGTGCAGCCTCTCGAGCTGCTCACCCGCGTCCGTCACGTAGCGTCGCACGGCGGAATCGGACCACCGCGCCTCGCCATACCCGTGGAAACGCAGGTGGAGCTCGACAAGCAGGGTGACCGCCTTGATCGTGTCCTTGTCGAACTTCAGCGCCTTGAGTCGCCGGCCGGCCATCTTGGCGCCCACCACCTCGTGGTGATGAAAGCTGACACCGCCGCCGGGCTCGAGTCGACGCGTGGGCGGTTTGCCGATGTCGTGGAGCAGCGCGGCAAGGCGCAGCACCAGGTCGGGGGAAGGGACGGCCCCGTCATCGTCGGTCTCAAGATCAATCGCCTGCTCCACCACGGTGAGCGTGTGCTCGTAGACGTCCTTGTGGTGGTGGTGTTCGTCGATCTCCAACTTGAGCGCAGGCAGCTCCGGCAGCACACGGTCCGCAAGTCCGGAGTCGACAAGCACCCGCAAGCCCTCACGCACATTTGCGCCGAGGAGCAGCTTGGTGAACTCGTCGCGCACCCGCTCGGCCGAGACGATCTCGATCCGCTCCGCGAGCCGCGCCATCGCCGCGAAGGTCGCCGGTTCGATCTCAAAGCTCAGCTGCGATGCAAAACGCGCCGCGCGCATCATCCGAAGCGGGTCGTCACCGAAGGACACATCCGCATCGATGGGAGTGCGCAGCAGTCCCCCCGCGATGTCATCGAGCCCACCGAACGGATCAACAAAGTCGCCGCTCGGCACCCGCAACGCCATCGCATTGATCGTGAAGTCACGCCGCGCGAGGTCACCCTCAAGGGAGTCGCCAAAGGCCACCACGGGCTTGCGGGTTTCGCCGTCATATTCATCGGCACGGTACGTGGTGATCTCAGCGACAAGGTCGCCTTTGCGCCCGCCGATCGTCCCGAAGTCGCGGCCCATGTCCCACGTTGCGGACGTCCACTTCTTGAGCAGCGCCTCCGTGTCATCGGGATGCGCCGAGGTCGCGAAGTCCACGTCCGTCGAGCGCCGGCCCAACAGCACGTCCCGCACAGAGCCGCCCACGAGCGCCAACTCAAAGCCAGCGCGGTCGAAGATCTCGGCGAGCTCGGCCACTTCCGGGGGCACCGCGGCGCCGAGCGCCGCTGAACGTGCACCCAACACCTCACGTGAAGGCAGGACGGGAGCAACGGGCCGGGTCATAGGGATAAGCATTACAGAGCGCCGTCACCCGGCGGGCACGGGCCGACGCTGGAGGGGCCATCGGTCGACACTTCACCACCGTGGGGACGACGTTGGAGAGGGCTCGGGGGCGTGGTGGATCGGGTGGTCCCAGTTAGAGTTGCCCCATGCCCGAAGCACCCCTGCCGCGACCGAGCCGTCTGCCGCGGCCTCCGGTTGGCGCCGGGCTTCGTCGCAAGCGAGCCGCGCGCGTGGCTGGCCAGCTCCCCGTTTCACGTGAGGTCTCAGCTGGTGGCGTTGCCGTCAAGGTCGAGGACGGCATCGCCTATGTCGCGTGCATTGCCCGCCGCAACCGCGCCGGTCGTCTCGAATGGTGCTTGCCCAAGGGCCACATCGAGCCGGGCGAGACGCCGGAGCAGGCAGCGGTTCGCGAGGTCGCGGAAGAGACGGGGATCGAGGCCGAGATCCTCCAGTCGCTTGGCATCATCGACTACTGGTTCACGGGTGACGACCGCCGAGTCCACAAGAAGGTTCACCACTTTCTCCTCGAAGCTGTGGGCGGGCACATCACCACCGAGAACGACCCCGACCATGAGGCGGAACTCGCGGCCTGGATCCGCATCGATGAACTTCACTCCAAGCTCGCCTTCCCCAACGAGCGCAAGATGGCGCAGACTGCCGCGGAACTCCTGACGTCACGATCGTGAACATCGCTGCCGCACGCTTCAGGCACGCCCTCACAGTGGTGGGCGTGGGCCTCCTCACCCTCGCGATCACGGTGCCAGCGGCGGCGGCTCCCGGGGACTCACGGTCCGACGCTGGGGTCGCCATCGCACAGGCGCGCACCGAGGAGCCCACTGTCGAGCCGATCCCCGGACTCTCGGTGACCGCCGTCGGCACGTTGCCCGTGTCGGCGAATGCGCAAAGTCAGTACGCAGTCCGCCTCAAGGTGCTGTCCTCACAGCAGTCGGTGCAGGACTTGCGCCTCACGCTGAGCGTGACAGAAGCGCCGCTTGCGGATTCGGCCGCTCTTGCTGACTTCATTGCGGATCCCGAGATCGCCAGCACCCGCCGCGTCGCCAGCACCCCCATCGGTGTCGCCGATGCGACGGGTCGGTACTTTCTTGCTGCTGGCGATGACACCGCCGTCAGCGCGATCGTTGAGGCTGGCGGTCTGGGTCTCGATGCCGAGGTGAGCGGCGTGTACGGCGTTGTCGTCGAACTCCGCACCGCGTCGGGAGTGGTGTGGCGCCGCGTCGCCCCCGTCACCTGGCAGCCTCGTCACCTTCCCCCTCTCGACGTCACGGTGCTCGCCACGATCGCCGGCACCCAGGAGCGCGCGACCGCTTTGCTGGGGGCCGCGTCGGACGATCGCATCGCGCTTGCCATCGACCCGTCGTCGCTCACGCTGTCGCAGCGCCTCACGCTGTCCCGGCGGGAGGCGTACGCGATCCCGGCCGGCAATCTTGATGTGTCGAGCGCGGCGCATGCCTCCTCGGCGTCGCTCATCGAGTCCGGTCTCGCCGCTGGCCGCTCTGGCATGGAGCTCCCGTGGCTTGCTCTTGCCGCGGTGACGGACGACGCGACGGTCTCGGTCGTGTCGCGAGCCGGGGCACTGGCCGTGGTCGCCGACCCGCGCGATGTTCCGGACGTCACCGGTCCCATCGCGAACGTCATCGGCATCTCAAGTGACAAGCCCGCTCCCCTGGTCATCCCCGATCCGGTGCTGTCTCGCGCTCTCGCCGGCGACACCCCGGGGGACCCGACGAACCCTGCACGGGTCTACGCGGAGGCCGCCTTTGCCGCGATGCGCGGGGCGAAGACGGTGGTCATCGCGCCGGGTAGCGCGTGGCTTGTGGATGGCGCGCGACCATCGCGGTCAGTGGTGCAGCTGCTCGACGCTCCGTTTGTCACATCTCGCACCCTCGCCGCCCAGCTGTCGGATACCGAGCGCGCCGAGGTTGATCTGCCGGAGTTCATCGAGTCCGAGACCGACATCTCGCGCGGGGGTGTGATCCAGGCGGCGTCCGCCTTGTCCGCTCTTGAGAACCTTGCCGCCGTCACGGAGAGCCCGTCGACGATCATCGCCCAGGCCCGCCGCGACCTCTACATTGCGCTGTCGACACCGCGTCGCCTCGACCCCGAGCGGCGTGACGAGCTTCTTGCTGAGGCGACCACGAACGCGAACGCCGTCGCGAACGCCGTGACGGTGACGTCGGGCTCTGACCTCACTCTTGTCTCGCGCTCCGGTGCGGTGCCCATCACCATCAACAATGCCCTCGATGTCCCCGTCAATGTGCGGGTCGCGATGACGTCCCGTTCGCCGATTCTGCGCTCCAAGGACTCACCGCTTGCTCACATCGAGTCGAACTCCTACGCGACCGTCACCGTCCCGGTCGAGGCGATCTCGAGCGGCAACGCGAATGTCTCGGTGGCGATCCGTACGGAGGAGGGTGCAACGGTTGCCGTTGCGGAGACTCTCAAGGTGCGAGTGCGTGCCGCGTGGGGAAGCGCCGCGACCGGAGTCGTGACGGCCGGACTCGTTGTCCTCTTGCTCGCGGGCATCTGGCGGACCGTCAAGCGGGGCCGTCGCGACACCCGCGTCGTGCCCACGGCAACCACTCCACTCGCGGGTGCGTCCACCGCGGACGAGTGAGTACCGCAACAATGTCAGCATGACGTCGGACGAGGCCGCCCTGCCAGGGGACACCCCTGCCGCTCCGCAGCCGCGCGGCGCGAGCCGATCGCTCATGGGCAACACCGCTGTCATGGCGGCTGGCACCCTCGTCTCCCGGGTGCTCGGCCTGGTGCGCAACACCATCCTGCTCGTTGCCGCCATCAGCGTGACAGGCATCGCCGCAGACGCCTACTCCGTGGCCAATCGTCTCCCGAATGTCATGTTCGCTGTGCTCGCTGCAGGCGTGCTCAACTCGGCACTGGTTCCTCAGATCGTGCGGGCCTTCGCCGATGGCCGCGACCGCACGGTCCATCGCATCGTCACCATCGGCACGGTCGCGATCTTCGCCGTCACCGTGGTCTTCACGGCGATGGCGGCCTTCTGGGTGCGGGTCTTCTCCGACAACTGGGGTCCTGACCAGACGCAGCTGGCGACAGCCTTCGCGTTGTGGTGCATCCCGCAGCTGTTCTTCTACGGTCTGTACTCGCTCTTTGGGCAGGTGCTCAATGCCCGTGAGCAGTACGGCGCTTTCATGTGGGCCCCCGTCGCCAACAACGTCGTCGCGATCATCGGCCTCGTCGTCTACCTCGGCATGTACGGTCGCTTCGCTCCCGTCACGGGCACCCCTGCGGACGTCGTCGAACAATGGACCTTCGGCCGCGTCTTCCTCATCGCCGGTGTCGCCACGCTCGGCATCGCCGTTCAAGCCGTCATCCTCATCGTGCCGCTCTACCGCGGCGGCTACCGCTGGCGTTGGGTGTGGCGCGGACCGAAGGGCGAGCTCTCGACCGTTGCCCGTGTTGCCGGGTGGGCGCTCAGCGCCGTCGTCATCGAGCAGATCGGCGTCACGCTCGTCACCCGAGTCGCGACCGCCGCCCCCCATGCGGCAGCGGTGCGCGATGCGGCTCCGGGGACCCCAGCGTCGGCCCTCATCCCCGACCCGAGCGTCGCAGGCGCCGCCGTCTACGACATGTCGCTCAGCATGTACCTGCTCCCTCACTCGCTGGTCGCGATCTCGCTGATGACCGTGCTGTTCACACGGATGTCCCGCTTTGCGGCAGACAACGACATGGCAAAGCTGCGCGAAGTGCTGAGCGAAGGCGTCCGCCTGGTGGGCGCGTTCATGATGCTGGCGAGCGCCGTCCTCTTTGTTGCCGCGCCGCATGTGGTGCGCGTGCTCGCCCTCACTGCTGATCCCGAGGCGATCGATGCAGTTGCGTGGGTGCTGCGCTTCATGGTCATCGGCCTTGTGCCCCTGGGCGCGTCTGTCATGTTCAAGCAGGCGTATTTCGCTCTCGAAGACGGCCGCACGGTGTTTGTCATTCACATCGCAATGACGGCGGCATGGCTTGGCGTGGCTTATGGCTTCCGCTGGGGCGTCGCCCCCGAGTGGTGGGTGGCAGGGGTGGCGCTCGGCCTCACCGCATCCAACATCGTTGCCGTCGTGCTGCGCATGTGGGGCCTGCGCTCTCGGCTCGGTGGCGTTGACGGTCGCCGGATCGCCGTGACGTACTCGAAGTCCTTGACTGCGGCCCTCATCGCGGCCGGGCCGGGCCTGCTCGTCATGTGGTGGGCACCCGACACGTGGCGCGAGTCCGGAGCGAGCGCGGTCGCCGGGAGCGCACTCGCCGCCACGGCCGTTGGAATCGTGATGTCTGCCACCTACGTTCTCATGTCCCGCGTTCTGCGCATCCCTGAGACCCAAGCGGCGTCGCGAACCCTCATGCGACGCCTTCGCCGCGTACGATGACCGAGGCCACAACGACAGCGGAGGTACGGGTGCAGGCGGGCGATCGGATCGCGCGACGATCCGTCGCGCAACGGCCCGATGACGTGCAACTCGACGGTGCTACCTCTTTCATCGGCCGTGATGAACGCCTCCACCGCTTCGTCACCATCCATCGCGTCACCTCGGTTGCCCCCACGTCGGTGATCAAGGCGGCGAACCGTGCGCG
>CAZRHL010000018.1:19637-21382 GCA_964600005.1 uncultured Demequinaceae bacterium | reverse complement strand
GGCACCTTGGCGGTGCTGATGACGACGTCAAAAGTGGCGATCGCTTCGCTGAGCTCGCGCTGCTGCGTCGCGGCCTCTTCCTTGGTGAGCTCACGGGCGTAACCGCCCTCCCCCACGGCATTGACGGACGTCTCGAGAAAGGCCGCGCCCATCGACGTCACCTCTTCGCGCGCGGCGGGGCGCACGTCGTAACCGGAAACGCGAGCACCTAGGCGCCGCGCGGTCGCGATCGCCTGGAGTCCCGCGACACCGGCACCGAGAACGAGCACGGTGGCGGGCTTTGCGGTGCCGGCGGCGGTCACCATCATCGGGAAGTAACGGCCGTAGGTGTGGGCCGCGATGATGCCTGCGCGATAGCCGGCGATCGACGCTTGGGACGTCAGCGTGTCCATCGACTGCGCTCGGGAGATCTGGCGCGGCACCTTCTCCAGGGCGATGAGGTGTGCGCCGCGTGCGGCTGCCTTGTCGAGCGCGGCGGTGTCTGCCCATGAGTCAAGCTGGGCGATGAGCACCGTGCCAGCGGAGAGCTTGGATAGGGCCGACGCTGCGGGACGGCCCACGCTGACAAGCACCTGGGCCTTGCTGAGGGCGTCAGTTGGGGTCACCACGGAGGCACCCACTTCCGTATACGCCGCATCGTCGAATCCTGCCCCGACACCTGCGCCTTTGGCCACGAGCACCTCGTGACCGGCCTTGATCAGCTGCGCCGCGGTTGCGGGAGTGATTGCCACCCGAGGGTCCCCCACCTCATCGCGAACTGTCGCTACGACAGCCATCGGCCCTCCTTTGACTTTGTACGCTGCACCGGGTCCCATCCTCTCGGCGTAGGACGGTCCTAGAAGGGGACGATAGTCCCTCTCGACGGCCGTGAAGACCCTGCTACGCCACCCATACCTTAAGTCCGTGCGCCTCAAACTGAGCTTTCACCCGGGCAATGAGCTGGCGGCTCGGCGGCTCGGTATCTCCTAGGAGATACGGCTCCCCCGTTGCGTCCCACTTGGCCCGCCCCATCTGGTGGAACGGCAGGATCTCAAGGCGTTCGACGCCGTCGAGCTTCTTCACGATCTCGGCGATCGCCTCGACGTTGTCCTCGGCGTCCGTGAGACCTGGGACCAGCACAAAACGAATCCACGTCTTCTTGCCAAGGCGAGACAGCCGCTCAGCGAAATCCAGCGTCGGCTGAAGGGGACGACCGGTGACTCGGCGGTACGTCTCGGGCAGGCCGGACTTGATGTCGAGAAGGATGAGATCGATGTACTCGAGGTCCTCATCCGTGAGACGCGCGCCAAGCAGGCCCGCGGTGTCGAGGGTGGTGTGGACGCCCATGTCGTGCGCGCGGCGAAACACGTGATTGACGAATGTCGCTTGGAGGAGCGGCTCGCCCCCCGAGATCGTGATGCCGCCGCCGGTCACGTCCATCACCTTGCGGTAGCGCTCGACGCGTTCGAGGACCTCGTCCACTGTGTGGCGCTTGCCGTCCTTCATCCGCCATGTGTCGGGGTTGTGGCAGTACTGGCAGCGCATGCCGCAGCCAGCCATGAACAGCGTCATGCGGGTGCCGGGGCCGTCCGCTGCCGTCACCAGGTCCCACGAGTGGATGGAACCGGTCGTGTGGTCTTCGATCGCCTCGGATGCGGCGAGCTCCTGATCGGCGATCTCCATGGGAGGGCTCAACAGGATGGGGGATGACTGTGAAGCGTCGCTCATGGCGCGCCTCCCTTCTTGCCGGGACTGACAAGATTGCG
>CAZRHL010000018.1:19142-19627 GCA_964600005.1 uncultured Demequinaceae bacterium | reverse complement strand
TGATGAAGCCGCGTCTCGTGCGGGAGATCCGCAGGTCTGACGGATCCCGCGTGGAGTCGAGCGGTCCGGAGGCGATCCGGCGTGGGCTCCCCGCACCGGGCGCACGGGCGGGGAGCCCCGCCCACGGGGGCGGGGCGCCTACGAGGTGAGCCTTACAGGCCCGCGTGGAACGTGCGGGAGAGCACGTCGAGCTGCTGCTCGCGAGTGAGGCGGACAAAGTTGACCGCGTAGCCGCTCACGCGGATCGTCAGCTGGGGGTACTTCTCGGGGTGCTCCATGGCGTCCTCGAGCGTCTCGCGGTTGAGCACGTTGACGTTCATGTGGAAGCCGTTGCTGACGATGTACGCATCGAGGATGCCAACCAGGTTGGTGACCTGCTCACCGCGGTCACGGCCCAGCGCGGTGGGCACGATGGACGTGGTGAGCGAGATGCCGTCCTGAGCGTCGTCGTAGGGCCGCTTGGCCCCGGACAGTGCCGAGGCCAT